>JAFSTJ010000834.1 GCA_017450525.1 Victivallales bacterium
AGAATGAAAAAGGATATGAGTATCTTGGTACATTTGAGATGGCAGGATACGATTATACGCAGCGTCCATATAAGACATTTTGGAGGCGCGTTGAGACAAGCGCCCAGGTCTGCAAGATTTTCAAGGATAAACGTTGATTGAAGTTTAATAAACAACGTTGAAGTTTAATAACCAAGGAGTGTGAATGAAGATGAACATGATGTTTAAGACAATTTCGAGTGCGCTGTTAATCCTGTTTCTGGCCAACGGCGTTTTAATCGCGGGCAATGAGCAGACTGGCCCTGTGGACGGGGAGCAGCTATTCAATAATTTGCTACCAGCGATGGAGAAGAAAGATTACAAGGAGAATATGTTTGTAAACACGCTTTCAAAAATACACATAAAGGACGTGTTAAAGCTTGTGCCCGTCAATTCCAAGGGTGAGACAGGCGCCTCTGTCCAGCCAGACGTGATAGTCCGTGAAAATGACGACAATTTCTATCTTACCCTAGGCGTAATGGTGGAGTTTGACATTGAGAAGTACAAGCAAAATGTAATGACCCCATTGAGAGAAATGCTAAAACAGATATCCGATAAGAGGGAGGAGGAAATTATACTAAAATCAGATAAAGTTAAAATTGAGAAAAAAATGATATATGGTAATATCTCATGTACGAGAGCTACATATGTTGATGAGTGTCGTGATATAAAATGTTTTAAAGTCAGTGATGATCAGGAAATGGATATAATATTAAATGTTTTGCCAAAAACATCTTGTATTTTTGAATCAACTTATGAAGGTTATAAACTTAAACTTACAAGAAAAATGGAAGAGGCCATTTATGGAAAAATGTATGGGTGCATGAGATATACAGTCCATTTAGTGTTCAAAGACGATGAAGGGCGAGTAATCGCTCATGGCGATGAAGGGCATAGAGGTTTTTTGGGGCACGGTGAATTGTTTATTGGTCTTGGAGGATGCATCAAGGAGTTTCCTATGTTGATTAGCCCAGAAATGCATTTTAGGAATTTTTACCAAGATCGAATAGTTAGGGACATTGCACAAGAAAAAGACGTATTTGAATTTAGCTTTAAAATAAATAAAAAAGATGCCTCAGTACTCAAAAAGATAAAATCTTATGAGTTTTTCATTGATGATGAGCGATGAAAATGCTATGTTCCCCAGTGTATCTTTGCTTGTGTTACCATATAAGGATGCAATCAAATTACAGAAGAAACTCTACTTGTTTATGATTGAAAATGGAACAAGGTTAGATGATTCGACAGCAAACGAATGAAGATTGCCATGGCCTGCCCACGTGAAGCTGTTGCAAAAATTGGGGAGATTTTGCAAAACTCGATGTGGCACGGCCTTTAATGCAGCGTGCCTCGGCCTTATCCACGGTGGAAAACAAGGCCGAGGCATGTTGCGCTAAGGACTAGTTCTTAGCACCCTCTCTCCATTGCAATGCGTGCCATTGACCAAAAAATCATGCGATTCCTTACAGTCCATGTAAGTCCCATCTTCTACAGCTCCACCAGCATAAACTTTGCCGTATCGCTTTCGGTGAGTTCCTTTTTTATGACGACGATGGCATTGTGGATTCTTGCGGAAAGGTAGTTTGGCATGTTACTACTGTCCTGGTGCACATCATTTGAGGCAGGAAAGACGGAGCCGTCTGGCTGTTCCCATTTGTTGTAGAATCTGGTGGCACCCAATGCCACCTCGTTAAGATCTGAAGGGATGTGATCCATGACGGCTTTGACCTCGTTGCCGTCCTTGAACACAGGCAGTTGGCACTCCATGAATGTGGCGAAAGAGCGTACCATATAGGATGTCATGCCAGCAATGCGGCATACTGCATAACTGTGTCCATTTGCCTGGAAGCGCAGGACCGTCGCTTTTTCAAGGAAAGTCTCCTTTCGCTTGGCGAATGCCTCCTTGTCTTTCCAATAAATGATTATAGTTGGGCTGGCCATGGATTCCGAGATCAGAGTAACCTTTGAGGATGTGGCGTAGACGCTTTTTTTCTGCTCAAGGGGACGGAGTTCCATTGACACGGGTTCATTGTCCGAGACGCGCCGCCAAACTCCGTTGTCCGCATGAAGTCCAAGTGGGCATGGAAAACCATGGATCAATTTCAGTTTGGTGAAGATTGGCTTCAGCATTGCGGGGTCTGTGGCTTCAGGTAGAGTTCCTCCTAAATCTGTGGCCAGTTGTACGGCGCTCTGCCATGTAATGCTGGCGTGGCAAATGCTCCAGCCAGCATACATGCCTCCATCAATCTCGGCTGATTTGATTGCAACGCCCCTGAACCACTTCTTTTCCCAGAAGTCCTTTTCAATGGGTGCTATGACAGGCCGCAGGCCGCCTGCGCCTTTCATGAACACTTGGTCAGGAATATAGATGTGCCGTGTGGTTATGCCTGTCTTTTCGTGGTAGTTGCCACCTCTTGCAACCAGAGCGTAGTATGGATTTAAGGACTTTTCTTTATATGGAAGCACAAGTTCTGAAACGTTGTCTTCCATGTTCCATATACCAAGTGCATTTGGCGTGCCTTGGCCAGGTGCCTTGTTGGTTGCGTCTTTGACTTTAGGGCCGTCCTTGGTGGCTTTGCCGTTCCAGCCGCCCAGCGCGGCATATTCCCATTCTTCCTCTGTGGGAGGACGCACGCCATAGCCTTCAGGCACAAATGCTATCCTTCGCAGCAGTTCGTTTGCCTCCCAGCAGTAGTAAAGCGCCTCATTCCAGGACAGGAATTCGGCCGCTTGGAAATGCGAGTTGCGTCTATACTCAAGATGGGTGATTTCCGTGAATTGGGAACAACTGATTTCCTTGCCGAATATCCAGTAAGGATAGGATATGGAACATGGCTTTCCTAAAGTTGGGGATAAAAATAGGCCAGGCGGAACGAAGACCGAATCAAAAAAAATGCTTTGTTGAAAGGATAAGTTGCTGCCAAGTTCCAAACCAGAGGAATTTGACAGCGCGGCTGAACTTTTCTTAAGCCGTGCCTTGAGTTCATTTTGCACTTTTTGCGGCAGGTATTTTTGCGCCAAAGGCGAGGCTAGGAAGCCCCATGCCCTGGCGCAATTGTCAAAGTCATCCACCTTGGACGGCATATTAGCCGTGGCTAGGGCAAGCAGTTTGTTCTTTGCGGCGGCGAGTTCTGTTTCAGCGCCTTTTGCGTCCTTGGCTTCAAGTCGCGCTTTTGCGGTGTTGAGCAGTTTGTCCAATGTTGGTGCATTAAGAGATGCCAACTGCAAGTCCAATGATGGGTTGTCCTCCTGCATCTGCTGGATATCATTTGCGATGTGTGTGAGGCGGGCATCGAACTCCTGCTGGCGTTTGGTTATGATGTACCTTGCGAATGCAAACGAGCCACACAGAATCAAAAGCAGCGAGACGAACACCAGCATGCCTCGTAAGACGCGTCTGCGGAATCTGGGCTGGACGTAGAGGGCGTCCCTGAAGCGAAGAAGCGCATTGTGCCGCGAGATTTCCTTGGGCAGAATGGCTCGACATTCTGCGGCGGACTTGCATCGCTGCTCTGCGGAATCATTGCAGAGGCGCAATAGCGGATGGCATATCTGGAAAAGAAGTTCAGGCGGCAGGTCATCTGGCAACATTGGAAAATCTGCGGGATTGCAGCCAGTTACGCAGTGATACAGCAATTTGCCCAGCGCATAGATGTCCATTGCAGGGGAGAGTTGTGCCTTGCCAGAGAAGAATTCGGGGCCGATGTAGCCTGGCGTACCCGCGACGGACAATGTCTGCTCTACATTGCGGACAAGCCCAGGGTCAGCCAGTTTAGGGAGGCCATTGACGAATATGACGTTCTCGGGCTTTATGTCCCTGTGTACAAGACCAGCGTTGTGCAGCACCTCAAGCCCGTCAAGCAGCTTGCGGCATATAGCCAGTGCTTCCGCAGCTGGCAGGCGGCCATTGTTGCGCTGGAGGCGCAGTGCCAGCGTGTCAGGCTGATATCCGCCTGGATTTGGTGAGGCGTTGTCCGCCGCCTCCATGACATAGAAGACAAGTCCATTCTCCTGCCCGCAGAGAAATATTCTTATGAGCGCCTCGCATGGTTGAACAAGATTGATGTAGTTGCGAAGTCCCTTCAATTCGTACTCGCCGCTGGAGACGGTGGTCAGCAACTTTACAGCGACGGAACGGCCCAGTACATCATTCGCCAGATAGACGTAGCCGTATGCGCCATGCCCGCATTCCGCGACGATGGTGCATCCTGCTATGGTGTCGCCTGGTTTCAGCATAATGGATGAAGATGCAATGGCTACTTGCTAGGATTATTGCCCACTGCCTTCTGGCGTGCCCCCCTTTTTACCTTCACTCCAGGTGTCTTCGCTTTTCTCCAGCCTGTAAATTATTTCTTTCAGGCGTTTCAGAGAGCGGGACTTTGCCTGGAATACCTGGTCTTCGCTGATTTGCAGAGTTCTGGCAACGTCCTTGACGGGCATGCCTTTTCTTGCATAGAGGTCGAATGCCATATAGGTCACATTATCGCAATTCTGGCGTACAATCTGGAGTGCCTTTTCATAGATGAACTTGCGCCATCTCTCCTCAAACTTGTCCTCTGTTTCCTCTGGGATTTGCGAGGCGTTTTCAATGGGCAGGGTAGGCTTTCGCTTGCGAATTATGTCAATGGCAGCATTGTTGATGACCTTGCGGAGGAATGTGCGGAAGTGGCCTTTGGTCTCATCGTACTGGCCAGTCAAGTCCTTTTTGAACACAGTCAGGCACACGTTCTGTCGTAGCTCCTCGGATTCCTGCTGTGTCAGGCTGAAGTCCTTGGCACAAAGCTGTATCAGCGGCGTATAGTATTCCACGAAGTCATTCCATGCCTGCCGGTCGTTGCTGTGCACTTTCTGAAGCAGATCTTTTCTTGTAGTGAACGCCATTTTGCAAAAGCCGTTAGATATTGTTCCAAATTATTTTTTTCCGCTGGCTGTCGCCAGCGGCACAAGACTGTTAGTGAATAGTGGTATTGGCTAGGGCAAGGCGTTTCATGAAGAAGAAATTCACCAGGTTCAGCGCATAGAGTATCACCAACATGAGAAGCACGCCAGTTGAGCCGTAGCCCAGTTTTGTCGATACCAGCATGGAGAGTTGGTTGCCCACCAGTCCAGCCACGCCCCAGGCGGACAGCACCGCGCCGTGTATCTTGGAGATGTTGCCCATCCCGAACTTGTCCGAAATGATTGCGGGAATCACGGAGAAGCCAGCGCCGTAGCAGGCGTTGATTATCAGCAGGGCTGCGCCGATTGCCACTGGCAGCGCAAGGGTGACTGACATGGTGGCAAGGGAGACCGCCAGTATTATGCAGATGATGTTGATGCGGCGCTTCAGTTTGTCTGACCAGAACGCGAACACAAAGCGGCCACCTCCGTTCATGATGCCGCAGAGGCTGACAATGGTGGTGATCATGGCGGCGGAGTAGCCGATGCCATCGCTGTTCATCATCTGCTTCGCCAGAGGTATGAGGCATAGGCCAGACGATATGTTAAGGAACATGAACAGCCAGGAATGAATGAAGAAGCGGTCTTTTAGGAGTTTTCCATAGCTGAAGCCTTCCTGTGCGCCTGGGTTTGCCTGTGCTTGCTGCTTTGCCAGTTCCGCCTCAGAGATGGGCTTCTTTAGCAGAATTGCGCCTATTGCCATCATTATGACGTATATCAGCGCGAAATATAGGAAAATGTTCTCGATGCCAAAGCGTATGAGTTTGCTGTAGATGAAGGTTGAGAATGTGGAGCCCAGCCCGAAGAATATGATTGGCAGTGAGGCGCCCAGCGCCTTGTGCTTTGTGAACCACATCATCATTGTCTTGACAGGCGAGATGTATATGATGCCAGTGCCCAGCCCGCCCAGGAAGCCATAGCCAAGATATATCAGCGGCAGTGATTTGCAGCGGATACCCATGCAGCACGTTATCATGCCCGCGATGAAGAGTACCGTGCCTATGCAGGTGGAGAGTTTAATGTTCTTCTCCACAATCTTGCCGAAGAAGGCGGCGCCCATTCCCAGGAAGAATATGCCCAGCGAGAATGCGAACTGTACGCTGCCTTGGCTGCTTCCGATGTATTCTGCAATGTCGGTTGCGAAGTTTGTGAACGCATATATCTGCCCCACCGATACTGCCAGAAAGAATGCAGGTACTATTCCGTGAATAAAGCCCGACGCCAGTTTTTTATCCATAATGCCTCCGTTGTTTTTACGTATGACGGTAATTTAATGCAAATGCGTGATTTTAAAAACCTGTGTGCGCAAATCTGCGCATCTGCGCGGGACTATCGAAGTAATGCCTCAACAAATGATATGTAGGCGCATTAAAAATGTTCTGCCTTCCATATAAGAATCATGACTTTTTAGTGATTTTTAGTGAATTCGCTAAAATGTGTAGTAATGAAGACATCTTTGTTTTCCCCCTTGCAAACCTGGATTTCAGAGGCTATGTTAGAAGCGGAAGGTGGGTGGGGGAAGTATCCCAAACAATGTATGCGTGCGCAAGGAAGAAGGGCCCAGAAGGACTGGAACTGTGAATCAATATCATTCGGTGAGGCATTATCTATTGAACGCCAATGGAAATAGATTAATGATATTTCAGCAAAATATAAGATTATAATTTGCGGAAATACTAATTATTTATATA
>JAFSTJ010000835.1 GCA_017450525.1 Victivallales bacterium
CACAGTCCACTGTCCACTGTTGACATGGCAACTTATTTTGGTATAATTTGCAAAGAGTTTGAGATTTATTCGTTCTAAGCCAATACAGGAGAGAAAATGAAAAGGCATTTTACTTTGATTGAATTGCTGGTCGTAATCGCCATCATAGCCATACTAGCGGCGATGCTGCTGCCCGCATTGAGCAAGGCAAGAAGCAAGGCGCGTCTCATAAGCTGCACCAACAACCTGAAGCAAATCGGCTCCTTCTTCCTCATGTACGCGCTTGAAAGCGACGACATCATAATTCCCTACAAGATGAAGCCTGACAACAATACTTCAGGCTCGCTATTCACATCACGAGGCACAGGGCGTGCGACAAGCAAAATGGCAATTCCATGGACTTTCGCAATAAAGGACTACCTTGGCATCACCCAGGACATTACCCTCAATAGTACAGACCCAATCACGACAAGCGTGCCATCTTCCTTCCAGAAGAGCGGCATCATGCTGTGCCCCGCCTCCAATTCCTCCCACAAATGGGAAATGTTCCACATACCCTCATACGGCATGCCCATGTACATGATCGGTGGCGAGTTCGGCTCATATTCAAGCCAAATGCAAAAAAGCACCTGGCGTTTTTCGGGGTTGAAGTCAGGCTCGGGCGTGGCGCTTGTCTTGGATTCTGCATACGACAGTGCGCAGGCTGTCTCCTTCAGCAGTGGCGTGGACAAGGGCGGAACCGAAACATGGCCTGGATATTTCTTTGTCTATAACTGGGGCACCTATATTTCAAGATACAGGCACAACGGCAACACCAACGTCGCGCACTGCGACGGGCACGTGGAAACATACAAGGAAGAATCCTTGCGTGGAAACTACGGCACACAGGCAAAGGCACTGGAATCGGTACTTCTTGGTTATGGCGGCTTGTATTAAGGAGGCCTGAACATGAAAAAACAATTGCTGCTTTTCCTTATGACAATGGTCGCATTCTGCGCTTCAGCGGCAGACTTGAGCCTGGACTTTGAACAACTCGTACCCGCAGACAAGACACGGGAACGACTGGAAAAAAAGGGTTGGGAAATGGACCAGCCACTTATGCTGCCCAAAGGCTGGATGATGATGGAACACCGTTCCAAGGGCATCTGCCATGTGGAGACCGAACAGCCAGCTTCAGGCAAGAACTCGCTGTTCCTCAAGGGCGACCTGATGATAGTGCCGTCCCTTTCAAAATGCGATCCCGAAAAGCATGGAACCTGCACCTTCAACATAAAGGCGAAACGCCGCCCAGGCCTTAATGGCACTGGCTATTTCCACCTTATGCTTTATGGTGAAAAGAACGCATTCCTCGGCACGAAAAGCGCATCCTTCGCACCAGGCAATTCATGGACAAAGATAAGCAGGGAGGTGCAGATACCAGCCACATCCCAAGGCAAGAAGGTGGTGCTGGTGGCACCTGGCTTCGGTTCCGACATTGGTCTGCTGTTTGACGACATAGAAATCACATTCAACGAAAAGCTGGAAAAGGTTCCTCCGACAAAGGCAAGCGTACAACCCGCCATGGACTTTGACTTCAAGGGCTGCCAGGGCAAAATGGAGTTTCAGGACAGCACAGGCAAATACAAGCTGGTCTCCGAATGTGGCGAAATCCAGGAGGAGGCCTCCTCTCTACGCTCGTCCTTCGGTGCCAGGCTCAAAATCGACATGAGCAATGATGCACTGGGAGACGCGGATGCCTTCACCATAACAGCCTGGATGCTGCGCTCCTCCATCAACGGGCCATACAGGGCTCCTTTAGTGGAAAGGGGACTCAGGCTCAACTGGTCTGCCGCTCCAGGTGAAACGCCGCGCCTATATGACTTCTCAATTGAATTCAACGCCTCGGTTCCTGAATTCAAGACCGCGTTCGGAGGGCTCATTTCCGTGGGAAACTACTATGCGGGCAACTACCGCTACCAGAAACCCGAATGGGTGAAGCACGACCCGAAAAACCTGCTCCCCAAAGACGCATTCATGCATTTCGCCGCAGTATATGACAAGGGAACCACACGCACCTACATCAACGGCATTCCTGTGGGCGAGCGCATACAGAAGGCGCCACGCAAGCTGCTCACGTCAGGCAGGCCGCTTTACATCGGCGGCGCCAGAGTCGAGGGCGAGGAGGACAATCTGTTCTCTGCCGACATGCTGCTCCGCACGTTCCGCGTTTATCCAGCCGCGCTGTCCGAAGCCGAAATCAGCTGGGACTGCGACCAGGTGCCAGCTGGCCTCAAGCCAGGCGAAGTCCATAATCTGAAGCCCATCAAGGCATACTACTCCCCAATCATGAAACAGGAAGACCCTGAATTCAAGAAGAGAATGCCCATCACTGAGCAATACCTGAGCAAGAAACAGCCCCCAGCTGACTGGGAAACACTGAATGTGGACCTGCGCGGCGACCCACGCGCCCTTTCACTCTACGCCAACGGCAAGCTGCTGCCGCAGGTGGCATGGCAGAGCAATCCAGACAGCAAAAACGCAGAAATCAACAGGGACATGGCAGCCGCTGGCGCCAGGATATACCGCGTCGGAAATGTCATACCTGACAGATTCTGGCTGGACGAAAACACCATCGACCTGCAAAGATACTATTTCAAATACTTTGACAACATCCTGGAGACAGACCCAGATGCCCTTTTCTTCGTGGTGATTCCAGTCGCACAGTCAAACTGGTGGCTGCAAAAATACCCTGGCGAACTGGAGCAGTACCTGCTGGACAGGCACCACCCAGAGCTGGGGAAAAAGCCAGTCAAGACATTCGGCGGCCCATTTTCCTCGGACAAGTGGCTGGAGCTCTGCACCAATATGGTCAGCCGTTTCGTGAAGGAAATGGAGGCCTCCAAATACGCCAAACACATCCTCTCCTACCACGTCACCTGCGGTGATTCTGCGGAGTGGTACTGGCCTGGCACCTTCAGCGGCTTGCCAGGATATTCAGTCAGGACAGTTGAGTCATTCCGCAAGTTCCTGCGTGAAAAGTACAAGGGCAACGAAGCGGCTTTGCGTTCCGCATGGAAAGATGACAAAGTCACCTTCGACACTGTTGAAGTACCCACAAATATCGAGAGGACCGCCGCGGAAAACGGCTTTTTCCGCGATTACCAAAAAGTCGGCACGAAGACCTTGGATTTCAGGAAATACCTGAACTACAGGACAAAGCTGGGCTTCGACATGATCTGCGGCGCGGCCAGGAAGGCCGCCCCCAAAGGAAGGCTCATCACCACGTATTTCGGATATTCGCTCTACTACGCAGGAAGGCAAAGCATATTGCACACAGGAGGCCAGCAGTTCGTCGCCGAGGCCATGCGCTCGCCTTACATAGACGGCATCTGCACTCCCATAGACTACCTCTTCAGGCGCGGCGGCGAACCTGGCATTAACATCGCTGGATATTCTGGCAGCGGCCTCCTCTACAACAAGATGGTCTGGCGCGAAGATGACCTGCGGACCCACTTCCACACGCGCCTGGAATGGGGCAGAACCGCCACGCCAGAGGAGACCAGCGAAGTCATCCACAGAAGCGTTGGATACACACTTGCCGACATGTATGGCGCCTGGTTCATGGCACTGGAAGCAAAGCATGGCTTCCACCAGCAATCCGTTCTGGAGCAGATTGCGCTGGACAACAAGGCGCTGGCACAGGCCAATAAAGAGCGCCGTGATGTGTCCGAAGTCGCGCTGATCCTGGATGAGAAGGATTCCATTTACGCCCTGGCCTGGCTGCAGGACTATTTCGGTCGCTTCGTCGTAAACCACGTCTGGGGCACATACCAGGCCGCCCACTCCGCTGGTGCTCCCTTCAAAGTCCACCTTCTGGAAGACCTGGAAGACACCAATATGCCTGACTACAAGCTGTATGTTTTCCTCAATGCCTGGTCCATAACGGACAAGCAGCGCCAGGTCATACAAGCAAAGCTGGCCAAGAACAACGCCTGGGCATTGTGGCAGTACGCACCAGGCTACATGAATGCGTTGTCCGTCAACGTGAACAACATGAAGGCCTTGTCTGGCTTCACTTTCAAGGAGAAGCGTGAGGGCGAGATGGTGCGGAAATACGAGGTCAAGCCCATGCTGTCAGTCGAGCCTGATGACGGTGTCTCAATCGAATATGCAGGCAAGTCCCCTGTCTTCGCCCAGAAAGGGCGCATGATGTGGTCCCTGCTCCCGCCTGACAACAAGCTGCTCGCCCGCGTCTATGGCATTGCTGGCATACACAGATATGCCGAACCTGGCAACCTGCTCCTGGCAAATGATTCGTATGTGGAATTCCACTCCTTCAAGCCAGGAGACAAGACCATCAAACTGCCCCGCAAGCGGAAGGTCAGCAATCCGTATGACAACACGGACTATGGCTACACAGACACAATCACCCTACGCAATCTCCCCAAAGGCAAGAACATCCTCCTGAAACTGGAGTAAACTTAACCTTAACGCTCTCAAGAGTGTTCCCGCAAAGGCAACCTGAGTAGGCGCCGCACGGCGCCCACAAAATAACACCCCCAAATACAAACATGCGCTACAGACAGATTCACCTTGATTTCCACACATCTCCAGACATTCCAGCAGTTGGAGATAAGTTCGACAAGCAACACTGGCAGGACCTGCTACAGGAGGCCTGCGTGGATTCCATCACCTGTTTCTCGTTGTGCCATCACGGCATGAGTTACCATCCCACCAAGGTTGGCACTATGCACCCCAACCTGAAATACAATCTGCTCAGGGCGCAAATTGATGCATCTCACGAAATTGGCGTCAATGTGCCAATGTATCTTTCGGCTGGCCTTAACGAGGCAAAATTCCAGGAGAGGCCAGACTGGATGTCCATAGACTTTGAAGGACGTTATGCAGGCTGGAGCCGCTCGAACCTGACACCTGGCTACCACCATCTCTGCTTCAACACCGCATACCTGGATTTCCTCTGCGACATGCTTGCTGAAGCAGTGCAGATGTTCCCAGACGCAGACGGCGTGTTCCTGGACATAACCACACAACTCCAGTGCTGCTGCCCCAAATGCACCAGGGACATGTGGAAGCAGGGCCTTAACCCAGAAAAGGAGGAAGACCGCAAATTCTTCGCCCACCAGGTGCTTATGAACTACTACAAGCGCACCTACGAGACTGTTAAGTCCATTTCCCCGAACATGCCCATCTACCACAATGGCGTAAGCAACCTGCATGACCTTGAAAGACTCAAGTACTTCAGTCACTACGAGGTTGAATCCCTGCCTACTGCCTTCTGGGGATATGACCACTTCCCCATGAACGCAGCATGGTTGCGCCGCAGAAACATGGAATTCCTTGGCATGACAGGAAAATTCCATACTGCATGGGGCGAATTTGGCGGCTTCAAGCACCCGAATGCCCTGCGCTATGAATGTGCCGCCATGCTTGCCAACGGCGCACATTGCAGCGTAGGCGACCAACTGCACCCGTCAGGAAAACTGGATGCCTCCACATACAAGCTCATTGCACCAGCGTACAGGGAAGTCAAGGAGCGGGAACCATGGAGCGAAGGAAGCGTGTCTGCTGCTGAAATCGCCGTGCTAGGTGCCGCAGTCATGGGCAAAGGCAAGGCAAGTTCCGCGCCACAAGATGAAGGTGTATCTCGCTTCCTGCTGGAGGAACATTTGCCTTTCGACCTAGTATGCCCAGATGACGACCTGTCGGATTTCCGTCTGCTGATAGTCCCAGAAGTGGAGAACCTGTCAGAAAACGTAGTCTCAAAGATAAGGCAATTCGTCGCCAATGGCGGGAAGTTGCTGTTGTCTGGTGCCTCTGCGCTTGGAGCCGATGGCAAGACGCAATTCGATGTTGGCGGAGAAATCGGAAGCCGCAGCGAGTTCTCGCCTGACTACATCCTGGCAAATGAGGACTTCGCGGAAAACCTACCAACCTCGCCATTCCTCAGCTATGGAGCCTCCTTGCGCTTCAAGGTCAAGGACGGCATTTCACTTGGCAAGGTCTATGACCCGTATTTCCAGCGCAGCGCACGCCATTTCAGCAGCCATAGGCAGACACCGTTCTCCAACGAGGAAACCGGCTATTCCGCAGGCAGCCTCAAGGGCAACATTCTGTATTTCGCGCACGATGTGTTCACGCTGTACCGCGCCACTGGCGCTACCACCCTCAAATACTTTGTGCGCAATGCGCTGAAGAAACTGTTGGGAGACGAAATACCCCTGCGTGCAAACCTGATTTCCACCGCCAGGTTCTATCTGCGCCGTCAGGAAAAGGAAAGCCGCTATGTTGCCCATTTCCTCTATGCGCCCACAATTCTGCGTGGCG
>JAFSTJ010000836.1 GCA_017450525.1 Victivallales bacterium
GTTTTTGATTTCATTGTATGAAAACTTCAGCAGACATAAAAAAGAGATATCCTCTGTTTGACATAAACAACATCAACTTCTCCAAGGAGATGCTGGAATATTGTATTTCCACATTGACGCCAGAAGCACGTTTTTCGATACTTTCGAAATGTCTCAAATGCAAATCATTGCCTGGTGGCTTCAGGCTGACCTTGGAAAACTGCTCGAAGCCCGTGATGATAAACCGCTTCAACCAGGATTTCAGAAAGGACAAGGAACTGCAGCAAGGTTATATCTCCGCTGTCTTGGATGCCTCCTTCATGACCGCATACGTCATCCTGTTCAACAGGCTGGGGCTGGAAAATGTCCTTGCTTATTGGCGAAAGTTGATGCGAATAACTGCAGATCCACGCACGATGGCGCTGGCGATAATCGTGAATTATCTTGTCAATGGAGAGTGCCCAAGGCTGGCCCAGCTTTTGATGAGGTGCACTTCCTTTTGGAGCAGGGAACCGCCTGACGACTGGCAGGCCGCAAACACTTTCTTCCTTGCTGCTAAGACTCCATTCGATGATGATGTCGGCGCATGCTGCCTGCTATTGTTTGACGGCAATGTCTGTCAGAGGCTCAAGGAGCGAGAAAACGCCGAGCAAAAGGCTGCTAGTGCCCGCCTGGAAGAGGCTCATAATACCATTAGTGAATTGAAGACACAGGTTTCGCAATTGGAGCGTGAAAAGGCCAAATTGCAGCATGAACTTGAGGCCTCCGAGGAAAATGCACGGAAGATTGCTCTGCAATGCGAGGATAAATTGGAGGCGCAAAGAAAGAGCATATCCAGCCAGTTGGAAAGAAATACGTGGCGGACGACTGAGTCCCTCACAGGAATGGATGTGGATTGGATGAGGACGGCCAATGCCGCCCATAATTCAACAGCGTCGCTTATCGAGCAGGCAAGGGAACTCCTGGCAGAACAGCGGAAAAGGAACATTGAATATGGCACTTACGATACCTTGGCGGCGGACGCCGCCCAACTGCAGGAATTGCGCAAGCAAATGGCTGAGGCGATTGACAGGTCAATCTCAATTCATCCAGGAATGGAGGAAATGTTGAAGAATGTGGAGGAAGAGTGCAAGGCAATTCAGGATAGAATTGATGCACATGACAGAAAAATGCGAAATATGCCTGGCGTCGCATCAACTTTCCTGCTCCGTCTTATGACTACGATAAAGAGCATTCCACTTGATGAGAACACTCCCAAGGAAGTGCAGAATATTAAAGACTACCTGGAACATCCTCGGACAATGGAACTGCTCCAGCAACATGAACTGGCTCTTCTTAGGACCGAATGTGATAGGCGCATTGATTTGTGGCGTAAGGTGACAGACACAAAACGCCCTGAAGGAAGGCAGGAACAGGCAGTCGCCCAGATATTCAACATGGAAAGGCTCAGCGCCAGATTCAATGACATCACACTTGTTATCGACGCCTACAATGCCATGCTCCGTTCCGAACGGCTGAAGGGAATGGTTGACGCGGATTCACTTGCAAAGGCAAAGGGCATATTCCTGAAGCATTGCCGTAAAAGCCTGCGAGGTAAGTTCAAGAAGGTGCTGATTGTCTTTGATGGCTCGGATGAACTTCATGACATGTATGAAACTCCTACAGAAGACAATTACAAGGTGGTATATGCGAAAAAGCAGCAGGAGGCCCATAATGCAGATCTGTTCATTTTGAACTACCTTGCCAATGAACGCGGAGACGAGACATGCTGGCTGGTGACTGACGACTATGGCCTGCGCGACGAGGCAGGCGATAGCGTCGATGCAAATGTGGAAACACTGGCGTTGCATAGGATGCTGGGAATATAAGCAGCAAGTTTTTTGTCCCACGTTATTTTCCCCACGAGGTAGTAGGCA
>JAFSTJ010000837.1 GCA_017450525.1 Victivallales bacterium
CCATGCCTGCGGACTGCAAAACCTGAAAAGATGTAGGAAAGAGCCTGTGTGAATGCGGTGCAGAACCCGAATGAAATGCCGATTAGGGTTTCCATTTCACAATTTGCGTTACATGCTTTCCAGCGTGTCGATGGTCAAAGCGGAAAGACCGCTCTTCAAAATGTCTCTTACGCAGGAGGAAAGTGCCAGGCGCGCATCCCGCAATGCCTCGCTTTCCGCATTCAGGACGGAACAGTTTCTGTAGAAGGAACTGAAGTCCTTTGCCAAATCCAGCAGATATGCGGCGATGGTGGAACTATCCAGTTCCCTGGCTGCCTTGTGAACTGCCTCAGGATAGAGCGCACAGCGCAAAGCCAGCGCCTTTTCCTGTGGTGTCGCCAGAAGTGTCCAGTCCACATCCTTTGCCTGGCTTTCTGCCTTGCGCAGCATGGAGGAGATGCGGGCGTATGCATAGAGCACGTATGGACCTGTGTCGCCCTCGAATTTGATGGAGGCGTTGGGGTCGAACATGATGGTGGTCTTGGGATTGACCTTCAGCAGCATGAACTTGAGTGCCGCCATGCTGATGACCTTTGCTCTTTCGTCCAGGTTGTCAGGCGCGTTTTCGCCAGCACGCTCAAGAGTGGCCTCTCTTGCCAGGCTGTCCAGTTCATCGAAGAGGTCATCCGCGTCCACAACAGTGCCTTCGCGGCTCTTCATCTTGCCTGTGGGCAGATTCACCATTCCGTATGGCATGTGGGTAAGCCGTTCCGCCCAGGAATAGCCTAGCGCCTTCAATATTGCGAACAGCACCTTGAAGTGACGTATCTGCTCATCGCCCACCACCCATATCTGCTGGTCTGGCTGGAAGTCCTGCTGCTTGAGGAGGGTTGTGCCCAAATCCTGGGTGACATAAACGCTGGTTCCGTCACTACGCAGAACCACCTTTGTGCCCAATGACTTGTCGTCAAACTCAATGATGGTTGCGCCGTCTTCGCGCTTCTTGAATACGCCTTTTTCAAGTCCTTCGCGTATGATGTCCTTGCCCAGCATATAGGTCTGGCTTTCCAGGTATGTCTTGTCAAAATGCACTCCCATGCGGGCGTATGTCTCGGCAAAACCATCGAATACCCACTTGTTCATCATGGACCAAAGTGCGCGAACCTCAGCATCGCCATCTTCCCAGGCCTTGAGCATTGATTGGGCTGCTGCACCGATTTCCGTTTCGATGAAGAGTGCATCGTCGTCCTTGTCCTTCAGTTCAGGCTTTGCCTCACGCAGTTCCTGTATCTGGCGGCGCAGTTCCTTATCATACGCCACATAGAAGTCGCCCACCAGGTGGTCTCCCTTCTTGGCGGCCTTCTGCGGGTCCGTGCCATTGCCGAAGCGCTGGTATGCCAGCATTGACTTGCAGATGTGAATGCCCCTGTCATTGACTAGGTTGACTCTTACCACATTGTGCCCTGCCAGTTCCAATATGGAGGCTGTCGCCATGCCGATGGCGTTGTTGCGCACGTGTCCCAGATGCTGCGGCTTGTTGGTGTTGGGGGCCGAGAATTCAATCAAAATCTTCCTGCGTTCGTCTTCTGGCAGTTTGACCTGCTCCAGAATTGCATTGCTTTCGGCAACTGTATCCCTCATTAGAGCGGCGGCCTTGATAGTCACATTCACAAATGCCTTGACTACCTCAACAGCCTCCACATCCTCGTCTTCCGCAAGCAGTTCTTTGACACGCTCCGCTAGTTGCATTGGATTGCGGCGAGCGGCCTTTGCCAGCGCGAAGCAGGATATGGTTATGTCGCCTGTGAAATTGGCAGGGCATAGCTCCAATGGCATCTCTGGCAGTTGTATTGAATATTCCTGCTCCAGATTTTTCTTAAGTCTTTCTGTAAAGTTGAATCTCATGGTTTTAAAATATGAGCGCCGATGTGGCGCTCATTCAGGTTGAGTATGTTTATTTTTCCCTTATTGCGGCGGAATTGGCGTGTGCGTCAAGGCCTTCGCTTAGCGCCAGCGTCCGTATGTATGGCAATTCCCTCATCAGAGCATCCTTGTCATACTTGATTATACTGGAACGGCGGAAGAATGTATCAGTTGACAATCCATTGAAGAAGTGCGCCGTGCCGCTGGTGGGTAAAACATGGCTGGGACCTGCCACATAGTCGCCAACTGGCTCTGGTGTCCATGGGCCAAGGAAGATTGCGCCAGCGGCTCTGATGCCCTTGGCAACTTCCTCTGGATTCTCTGTCTGCACTTCCACATGTTCTGGCGCGTAGTCGCTGCACAGTGAATATGCCTCGCAAATGTCGCTGGCGCCCACCAGGTACACACCATTTTGCAGCACCTTTGCCACACATTCGCTGCGGGACAGTTTTGCGCTCTGGATTTCTATCTGCTGTGCGACTTTGTCAATAAGTGCATCGTCCGTGGTCACCAGCACGGCCTGCTCCAGGCCAGAGCCATGCTCTGCTTGGGACAGCAGGTCCGCCGCCACAAAGGCGGGATTTGCCTTCTTGTCCGCAATGATCATTATTTCCGATGGACCTGCCACCATGTCGATGGCGACCTGCCCATACAGCAGTCTCTTTGCCGCCGCTACGTATGCGTTGCCTGGGCCTACTATTTTATCAACTTTGGGAACAGTTTCTGTTCCGAATGCCAGCGCCGCCACGCCATAGACGCCGCCCAGCCTGAATATGCGCTCAGCGCCGCAGGTGTGCGCCGCATGGATTAGCGCAGGATTAACGTATCTGTCCTTAGATGGAGGTGTAGTCACATAGATGTGCTTCACGCCTGAGGCTGAGGCCATTTCCACAGTATGCACTGCGGTTGATACAAGTGGCGCCGTCCCGCCTGGCACGTAGCAACCAACTGAATCAAGTGGAGTGAATTTCTCGCCCAGTTTGACGCCAGGTCTTGGATTGTATGTCCAGTCCTGGGGAATGCGCTGCTGCGTGAAACTCTTCACATTCTCGATTGCTTTTGACATTGCTGTCAGAAGCTCTGGATTTACGGCTGACTTTGCAGCAGCGATCTCGGTGCTGGGGATCTCCATTTGCTGTTTGGTCATTTCAGCGTGGTCGAATTGCAGCGCAAAGCGGACAAGGGCCTCGTCTCCCTCGTTCTTCACTGCCTCGATTATGGGGAAAATCCTGTCTTCCAGTTCCCTGTTGAAACTCTTGCGTGATGACTTGAATGTCTTGATTTGCTCCTGGTAGTCAGGTGCGTTTCTGCGTATGATTTTCATAGTGCCTGTATTGGTTGTTAGTGATGGTGGTGGTGATGCCCGCAGCCACAATCGCAGTCATCGTCGTCACTTTCGATGTGGAAAATATCGCTTCTCGGAGCCAGGTCAATGGCATTGTCCAGTTTGACTAGGCAGAAGAACTCTGCATCCTTCAGCAGCGGTGTGCCGTCACTTGGCAGTATCTGGTTGGAGGCAGTGCCTGGTATCATGAATGAAAATCCCTTTTCATCCACCACGCTGACGCGCCCACGCTCCACATTGGCGCGCCCGCGCAGGCACTGAAGTTGCACCTTGCCCGATGCCTCGTCCAGTACCTTTACAAACACCACGCACAGCTTTCTGCCTTCCAGTTTTTCTGGAGGAATGTTCATTTTTGCCTGTCTCCTGCGTTGTCTTTGGGTAAAAATCTCCTAAATATAGCCGTTTTTCTCAATATGCCTATTGCAAATAACTAATTTTTACTGTGAAGTGTGGGACAAATGGGACTAATGGGACTAACGAGGAGAGACATAGGTTCCATACGTCCCATACGTCCTATATGTCCCATTTTTGTTTGAAATGTAGTTATGGCATAATACATTATACCGTAATCTTGAGGATTTGTTCCAAATCTAATTTTAAGGAGAATGTTACATGACAAGGTTGATTTCAGAGTACACCACACAGGTCACCGACCTGATGAAGACCATTGCAAAGGAAGAAGAGGCGAACATCCTGAAGGCGGCAGATCTGCTGTCAGACAAGGTGAATGAAGGCCGCCTTATCAACATATTTGGCGCAGGTGGGCATTCCGCAATTGCGGCAATGGAGATTTTCTGGCGCGCGGGCGGCATTGCGCAGGTCAATGGCATGTTCCCTGTGGGCACGAACATTATCACCGCAGGACCAACCACGGCAAAGGTCCAGGGTCTTGCTCCGTACATCCTGAATTTCTATGATGTGTACAAGGACGATGTGCTGATTCTGGTAAACTTCTACGGGCTGAACATCATAGGCGTGGATGTGGCAATCGAGGCTCAGAAACGCGGCGTCAAGCTTATCACAGTCAATGCACATAAATTTGCTAAAAAGGTGCCGAAGAACTTCATCTGGAGGCATTCCAGCAAGAAGAACATCAATGACTTTGCGGATATTGCCGTTGACAACCATGTGCCATATCCAGATGCAATCCTGCGTGAAGAAGGCATTGAGGAGGAATTCGCGCCTACGGCAACCACGCTGACCTGCTTTACGCTGAACTTGATCATGGCGGAGACAATCAAGGCAATCAAGGACAAGGGCGGTCATCCAGATATCTGGGTCAGCAACAACATCCCAGGCTGCGACGAGCATAACAAGCCAATCCATGACCGCTATCGCAAGAGGATTCATCACCTGTATCCAGTTTGGTAGTCAATATGCAGAACGCCATTGATTTCGCGCGGCAGGATTTGCAGCGTTGTCTAGAGGAATATCCTGACGCACCAAAGGTGGAATTTTCCATTGCGCCTGAATTTGGCGAGCAGGAGTACACTGTGGATGGGGATAGTGGAGGCTACCGCATTGCAGGCGGCAGTCCTGTCGGCGCAATGTATGGCGCGTATGCCCTGCTCGCGCACCTGGGCTTCCGATGGTTCAGCCCAGATGAATGGGACGAGGAACGCCCAAAGGTGCTGTATCTGCCCGTATTGCACCTGCGCGAGAAGCCTTCATTTTCGCTGCGCGGATTCTTTGGCGTGGAAAAAAGGGATACGGAGCAGTTCATCCGCTGGATGATACGCAACAGGATGAATTTCTGGACTGGCTCCACTGGCTACAAGGATTTGTGCCTGCAGTGTGGCTTTTCTTTGCGGGGCAATCCGCCAGGAGGTACTCACAGGGTTTGTTCTGATTTTCTGCCGTCTGAAAAGTATTTTGCATCCCATCCCGAATGGTATGCGCTGATTGATGGGCAGCGTCGCGCGAATCAGCCAGCGGACAATGTGTCCGACAATATCTGCTTTTCCAATGACGAGGCGTGCCATGAACTGGCGTTGAATCTGGCCGAAGCGCTTGAGCATGGCGCACTTTCTGCGGCAAACACTCTGGTATTGTGCCCATTTGACAATGGAGTGTGGTGCCAATGCGAGAACTGCGCCAAACTTGGCAACAAAACAAGCCAGTTCATGCATTTGCTGTATATTTGCCAGAAGGTGATAAAGGAGCGCGTGTCCAGAAAGGTGACTCTCATTACCTCCGCATATCATGAGATGCTCCCCATTCCTTCGGAACCACTTCCTGATGACTTCGACTATGACAGCGTGCTGGTGGAATACTTCCCAATTGAGCGCTGCTATGCCCATGACTTCAATGACGCAAACTGCCTTGCCAACAACGCACTGAATGCCAGGCTTCAGGCTTGGACTCAAAACACGAGATTCAAGGTCATCCTTTGCGAATACTACAATGTGTCCACTTTCGCATCAATGGCGTTTCCATTGGCGGGCGGCATGGCGAGGGACATTCCGTACTACAAGTCCTGTGGCATAGACGCAATCAACTACATGCATGTGAGCACTGCTCTTTGGGGAGAACTGGCTTTCAACAACTGGACATTCGCCCAGAAACTGTGGAATGCCGATGCCGACACCAGCGATTTCTTTGAAATGAGGTATCATGCCTCTTCTATGATAATGCGCCGTTTCTATGATATCCTGGCGCAGGCCACGCGTAACTGCAAGTTGCTGAAGCACTACCAGACCGTGGAAATTGCCGAGGATGGGCGTTTGGTCAACTTCTGCTTCTGGAGACGCCTGGCTGATTTGGAGAAGCAAGGACCTTTCTTCCCAAATACTCATTTCAGCTATGACAAGGACGTGGACGGACTTCCAAGTCTGCTCACGACAATCCACCTGCTGGAGGACGCGAAAGCATGCCTTAAGGAGGCTCTTGCAAGATGCGATGACGAAGTCGTGCAGCCTCGCCTGTATATGGACATGTGCCGCTTCAGTTATACTTATGACATTATACACTTTATTGAGGCTCTGGCGCGTTTGCGCTTGAATGAAGACAATGCGGAATTGGCACGAAAAGCCGCATTGGACTTGAACAAGTATGGAGAGCGCCTGCGTCAGGAAAAATCAATGCAGGCAAACATACGCGCAGAGGGTGCACCGAACCTGAGGATGTACATAAATGGCTTGACCTCGACACAGTGCCAGGATACATACGCGGCCCTTATGAAAAAATTCAATTTGCCAACCGCACCATGGGAGCCAGGCGAACTACGCAAAGTGGTTCAGGGATAAAGTCAATAGGAAACATTGCGCGGGGCCTTTTATCGTAGCGCGCGGCTTATTATCGTAGCGCGCGGCTGAAGCCCCGCCGCTCCATATCGTAGCGCGGGGCTTCAGCCCCGCGGCTATCGGCTATCTGGCTTAGAAGCCTTTTCTGTTATTTACATTGAAGCCATTGTTTATCCATACATCCCCGACCATTGTAACTTCGGGTTTTAGCACGGTGCTGACGTGCCCGTCACCATAACTCATGTTCGCCGCACCATTATAGTAATGTGTGAAGTCCGAGTCGCCGTCATTGGATTCATAACCGCCAAGGTGCCTTCCACACCACCTGTTTGAGGCACTCCACCAGGTGACCTGGTAGTTGCTTTTATATGAGCTGTCGATGAAGAAGATGGCGATGGAGGGCTGGTCCATTTCGCTGGCCTTTTTCATGCCACGCTGGTTTATGTATGTTTCATTGGTGCTTTTTCCCCTTCTGTATGGATAGGCGCCAGTGCGGTTGTTGCGCATATAGTGCGTGTATCTGAAGTAATAAGCAGTGCCACCCCAATCTCTAGATTCAGATGGACATACAAGAGTTTGAAGGGCTTTCATTCCCGCTACTGTGTGCGTGAATGATGCGCCTGGGGCCAAATAATCCCGTAGTACTGGTATCCAACTGGGGCCAGAACCATTGCCGTCGCTTCGCTGCGCTGGCATAATCCAACCATCCCAATCATCTGTATAGATTGGCTCATAATAACTAAGTGATTTAAGGTTATTGGTACAGCTGATGCAGCGTGCCTTTTCACGTGCCTTGCTTAATGCAGGCAGTAGCATTGCCGCAAGAATTGCGATAATTGCTATGACAACCAGTAATTCAATCAGGGTAAATTGTTTTCTCATTGTGTATCCTTTGTGTATTGTTGTGTTTTATGCGTTGCCTACAATTATAACAAACTTATTTTATATTCGCAAGTAGCAAAACTATAATTTCATACAGATATTCCACAACTTTTCAAAATAGTGGATATTGAGGGGATTTTGAAAAACTAACTTATCTTTTACTCAAACGAATAACACCGATTTTACGTACTATGCCTGCCTTCATTTTCAACTATATGACCCTCTGTGGGGGCATACGGGAGGTTTTACGATTTAACATAAGAAAGAAAAACGCGATTTTGGAGTGCAGGAAAAACGTCCAAAATCGCGTATCAATGTCACCGTCCAATCATGAATGTTGTCTGATTAGACGTATGTTTTTTCTGGTTACAGAACGGTGGTGGTGGCGTCAAACCAGTCAATATACTCCTTCAGCCAGCAGACATGCTTTTTATGGCTGAGGCAACTGAAGTAGGCAGCCTGGGGAATGATGAAACCATCAATGATTCCGTTGAAGGTGTTTTCACAGATGGTTTCCACGCTCTTTTGGAATACCTCAAATGGAACTTTGCTGTAGCACTGCGTGACAGGCAAACCAGAGGAACCGAAATCGTGTATGTATATTCCCTGAATGATGGATTTTTCGGGGCCGATGACATCGCGAAGGCGCTGGATGTCATTTTCATGAAATCTCCAGTAATCTTCGGCGGGTACCCAGCACCAGCGGGAATACATATCAACATATTTTGATGTATTCTGATATTCCTTCTGGTCCCAGTTAGAGTAGGTAACGATGGAAATCTTCAGAGCGGGATTGATTTCCTTGATTTTGTCGTGTAGTTCGGGCAGGATGGAGCTGCTGCCGCGGGCCGCGCAGAAGTCATCGAAGTTCACGCCTACGATATTGGGATATTTCAGAGAGAGTTTTGCGATGCGGATGGCGCTTTCCAAATAGTGGTCATGCTCCAACATGCAGAAAATGCCCTTCATGTGGGATAGCCTTTGCATGTGACTGTCAGAAAGACGATTTTCAATGCAGGTTGAAAGTATTTCCTTGTCCCATTGGGGAAAGTGATTTTCTATGTACTCCTTGCTGAAAAGACTGTTGTTGTAGTTCACATGCTGCACCCCTAGCCAGGCAGCCTGTGTCTCAAGACTGCATCTTGATTTTTCGAATGTGAAGGGAACCGAGGAGGGGATTTTGTCCAGAACATATCCCCATGACCAGATGCGATCTTTCAGAAAAGACATTTTTACTCCTTTGTTGTGAATGTGGTTTTGTTTGTGCTGATGAGCAAGAAAATCCGAAGCAAGTATGCTTGTCCTGTTTTTTAGGAAAATCTCTCTTCTATGAGAGTAGATAAATCAAGTGTAAATTAGCATGGATTTACTGGTGTGCAACTCAAAATAAAATTCTATGCATATTTATGGGATGTCTGTGGTAATTTCATTAATAATATGTGGACAGTCCACTTTTTAGATGTTGCCCAGATGTATGTTGATGAAGCCTCGTTTTTGCGCGAGTGAACGTATGTGGTATAGCGTTTCTGGTTGTGTGCATGGGATACTGCATTTGTAGGCAGGGTAATATGCGTTGAAATGCAGCGGAACTGATTTGTCCAGATGCGCCTCTATCCAGTCCAGCCAGGCAATTGTGGAGGCATCGTCGTCGTTTTTACCAGGGATGATCAATGTGGTGATTTCTAGATGCACGCTCAATGCGTACAGTTTTTCCAATGAATCCAGCACTGGCTGCAATGTAGCCTGGCACATCTGGCTGTAGAAGTCCTGGCTGAAGCCCTTCATGTCAATATTTGCCGCGTCTATCAGGGGATACAGTTCGTCCGCTGCATCTTGCGAGATATAGCCATTGCTGACCAGAACGGTTTTAATGCCTGCCTTGTGCGCCAGCTGCGCTATGTCGATGGCATATTCAGCGAAGGTGCTGGGTTCGTTGTAGGTGAATGACAGGGAAGGGCACTTGTGCTGCTGTGTCAACTTGACGATTTGTGCGGGTGAGATATCACGATAAAGTGTGTCTGGAGTATAACTCTGCCTGGAGAGGCTGTAGTTCTGGCAGAATACGCAGCCCAGATTGCAGCCGAAGGCGCCGAAGGACAAGGTCTTTGTTCCAGGCATGAAATGGGCAAGGGGCTTCTTCTCAATGGGGTCAATGGCGACCGATACAGGATGCCCGTATGAAAGACTGTACAAAGTGCCATCCCTGTTCTCCCTGACTGCGCAGTATCCAGTACAGCCAGGCTGTATGTGGCATTGTCTCGGGCAAAGCTTGCATTGTACTACACCATCATCAAGCGGAAGCCACCATTTTGCTTTGTGAAGCGTCATTTTTTATTGATCCACAGATTATCGCAGATTATCACAGATTATTACAGAGTTGCCGTAGTATCCTAACTTATGAGAATTAATTCCGCACCAAGTGTGTGCACCTCCAGTTGCCGTAGTAGCGCGTCCTCGCCGTCGCAACAATGGCATGCTGTCGTTGCCGTAGTCCCTAACCCAATGCGTGCCATTGGCAAAGGGAAGCATGCCATTGGTGCTGTCCCTAAACAAATGCGTGCCATTAGCGAAGGGAAACATGCCATTGGTGCTGTCCCTAAACAAATGTGTGCCATTGGCGAAGGGAAACATGCCATTGGTGCTGTCCCTATACAAATGCGTGCTATTGGCAAAGGGGAGCACACCTTTGGTGCGATGACTTGTGCTATCTTGCACTCGCGCATGCGTAATTCCCTATGTGTGAACACATAGGGTGGGGGACGGTTTATCCGTCCCCCACCCACCACCCAAAGGTAGCGCCTGCGGCGAAAAAATCCAGTCAATTTTTGCAGATTCAAGTATGTTGTAGTTTTTTATAGGAAAGTGCAAGCACTTTTTCGACATTCCTATAAAAAACTGTGGTAATCTGTGGTAATCTGCGAAAATCTGTGGATTAAAAACTTAAAGTTTATCATCAGTCCACAGTCCACAGTCCACAGCCCACAGTCCACAGTCCACAGCCCA
>JAFSTJ010000838.1 GCA_017450525.1 Victivallales bacterium
ATAAAGCAACTGGCGATATATGCTTTGTCCTTCAGAGCGCTGACGGTGTGTGTCTCAAAAAACTGTGTTGCATTATGGAGAGCAGTATTGTCCGCAATTTTCCCGTCCTGCACAGTCTTTAGCACTATCATGTGAGGAAGGACTTCATCGCTGACAACCCACTGGATGGGTACGGCATAGTTTGCGCACCAAAGAGCGATGGAGTCAAAGCCACTCTGCTCTTTCCAAAGTTCCTGAATGCGGACTTTGTTTCTGTTATAGGCGACCTTGTTGAGCTGCGCGTCGATTCGGGCATCAAAATCCGCAGCCGGAGAATTGTAGTTTACAGTTTTCAGAGATTTGTAGATGCCGTCTAGCTCTTCATCAGTGCAGTTGTGCCCATGGGATTCCATATACCGTTGCAAAAGCGGTTTCGAGGAGGAAACAAAGCCCCACACTTTCTGCGCATCTGATTTCAAAAGCTCTGCATAGCTTGAGTGCCCTGTATACGATTGCAGAGACAATCCTGAAGGACAAAAAATGCTCTTCCAAGATGTTGCCAGATAACGCAGCACTTGAAGAAGCATACCAGACTATCGCTTCCTTCTGGCGTATCACTCTCGATGGTGTGCAGGCATACCAGCAGTACCTTGAACTTACCCGCAACAACAAACCCGTCTCCAATCTGCGTGAGGAAAACCTCCTGTTGAGGCCGGTGACCCAGATGGCGCTTGCGCATGTCGCTCTTATGGCCCAACGTAAAGAAATCAGCTGGGACTCCGTCGTTGGAAAGTTCAACCAAATCGACTGGTCTTTCAACAATGAATTGTGGTTCAACATCCTCGTGATAGGCAGCGCCAACAAGAAGATGATTACCGGCAAGGACGCCATCCGCAGTGCCGGTATGGTGATTGCCTACATGGTCATGGGAAATCAGATGACTCGGGGCGAGGTAGATGATGTCCGCCAGATTATCCGTAATGCACGAAACAATGACAACACCGTTCTTCCGTGTATCATTCTCTAACTGCAGGAGGCACCGATGATAACTATGACGCCCCCAAAGTCTGTTGAGTATAAATGCCCGCATGAAGGTTCCCGTTGCAAGCTGGGTAAGCACTGCCATGTCCTTGAAACCGTTGACAGGCTCCCCTGCAGAATCACTGCGTTAGTTAAGTGCCCAATCTACAAAAAGAAGATTCCTGTTGAAATTGGCGCGCAACCGAACTGAATAGGAGTTACTCACAGGAAAGCCGCTTAGACGCGCTAAGCCGTAGGACTCAATCAACTTGATTGTTTTTCTATGGCGAAGTGTATCTAATCGGCTTTTTTACTGAAAGGAGGTGAGACCCGGCACCATCTACAGAGACATTCGCAACAGCAAGGGCCGCCTGCTGTGCAAAGCGAATGACCAAAGTGGCATGGTTGAAACTGAAGGCCCACACAAGTCGAGCTGTAAGTTCAACGTCCCGATTGGCGGCTCATTCACAGTCATCCGTGAAAACATCGTCTCGCGAGTGACCCGCACCAAGACCACATTTATTGTGGAAGACACTGTCGCTGCCTAACGCAGCAAAAAACCGAATCCGCAGAGCTGCATCGACGGCCATGGATTGTAGTTGTTCCCTCATGGGAAAACTATATCCACGGCCGCCTTTTCTGTTCTACGGAAGAACGCGACTCCTGCGGATTCCACAATTTAAAGGAGTCGATTATATGAAAGACAGAGAAAACAAAAAATGCCCCTTTATCTACACACGTGCCACCGGCGGAGTGGCCCCAGTCGGCAGGAAAGTGCATGACAGCCTCAGAGAAACAACTCATATTCATGTGGAAGCGCAGGGCCATGGGCGGTGCGCATGCCAGCAGTGCGATTTTGGGGCTTGTGACGGTGACTGCCTCACCTGTGACTATCACCGTACGAACGACATTGTATCGCTGGATGCACCTATCAGCGAATGCGAAGGTAGTGCGCGTATTGATGTGATTCCCTCTGATGCTCCTTCCATTGAGGAGGTAGTTTCCGACCGCGACCTACTTGACCGCATTTTTGCCCGTTTGAGAGAACTTGACCCTGATGCAGACATTATAATCAGAATGTGGATGGCTGATGACAAGGTTTCTGACCGTTCCATTGCCAAGGTGCTTGGTCGTCCTCAGAGTACCTTCGCTGGTCAGATGAAAAGGTATCGGGCTGAGTTTAGACGCATCCGAGGCTTCTAAATTCCTGCACATCCGGCTTTTTGACTATTCATTATGCGGTGAGCAGGAGTTCAGAAGCAGCAAATCGTGCTACTGATGCTGAAGAAAGAAAACATCGAAAGTCAACTGACTCTGTTTGTAAAATCAAGACGATGGGATGGAAGTCATTGAAATTCAATATGTTCGACACGAAAGCTGGAGAAGTACACCTCGCAGATGTTGGTGAGGAAATCGCAAAAACATCATCAGCGAGCATTACTAAGCCAAAACGAACGACACCCTGTCCAGCCTTGGGAAAATATTAGTCAGCGGTGGGGGGCACGGCCGCTAATATCGGTCACAATGGTGGCGAGGACATTGCGGCGTTTGCCGCCATGGCCATCAAGGGGTATCGCAGATAGGAATGCGGATGATATATCTTCGGGGGCATATTAATTTACAAAAATATGCCTCCGAGGATATATTTTTGTTGACAATACCCTTTGAGATAGCTATACTTTTGGCAAGGGAGGTCTTCATTATGTCTGACTTTCAAAAGTACCTCGACCAAGCGCTTCAGAAAATCGATATAGCTGAAAAAGATGGAAATAATATTGTAAGAGCCTTTGATTACGATGTTTTCCGTGAAATTAGCAGTCAAATCATTCGCATTAGAAATGAAACAGGTCTAACTCAGAAACAGCTGGCACAAAGGACTGGGCTTACACAGGCGCTTATCAGCAGGATAGAAAATGGCAGCAGCCATCCTACGATTGAAACTCTGAAAAAAATTGCAGATGGGCTGGGTCATCGACTGACTATCGTTTTTGATGAATTTGAGGAGGACGAACTGGAAAATGATTAATTCTATCTCCATTCATGGATTTCGTGGCATTCATGAGCTTGATATTCCGTCCCTAAAACGCGTCAATCTGGTCGTTGGCGATAACAACTGCGGCAAAACTAGC
>JAFSTJ010000839.1 GCA_017450525.1 Victivallales bacterium
CACAGTCCACTGTCCACTAGCGTTTCAGGGTTGGCTTTAGCCAGGCGCAGCCGCTGTGTTGCCAGGAGGGGCCGCCAGCAGGCGTCGCTTCCAGGCGGAGTTGTTTCACACCGCTGACAATGGCGGACACATCGGCTTCTGGCTCCTCCCATGAGACAACCTGCTCTGCCAAAAGGCGTCCATCGCCAAATACCTTGAACGACACCTTTTCAGACTTGCGCCGTGCATCCATAAGTGTCATCTCACGGGCGGGAATCAGTGCAACCTGTGATGTAAAGTCCTTGAATGCACCGTTGAGGTTGTATTCAATTACACATGGGGCCCGCATGCCAATGGCATTGTCTGCATCCAGGGCATCGCCGAAAAAGCCACGTCCCAATGCAATAGCGCCTCGCATTTGCTGAATCTTTTCTGGCATAAGCCTAGTAAGAGGTAGTTCATTCGCATCAAAGTCCATGGCATTTTCCACATCAGGATATTTTTGTGGGGGCGTTTCTTTGCGCAACTTTTCATTGCCCAGGTAATAGACGCCATTTTCTATGGACCAGTCAGTGCCGAACCATCCCACGATAAGCATGGTCTCTGGTGAAACGGAATGTGCGTCATAGATTGCATAGTCAAAGTACTTGGAACTGTCATGGACGCCCCAGTTGAACCAGTTGCCAAAGCGACCCCAGCACTGGAATATGGAGGCTGGCGAATTGGCACTGATCATCGCGACCAGACGCTGCGGAGCATATTCCGTGTTCGGATACAGTATAAACGAACCCAGATCTCTGGATTCCAGGCTGCCTGGCCCATTGTCAGGATCCTCTTCGCGGGCAGGTAAAAGCGAGGTCACGCCTGCCAACGGTATAAACGACGCCAGCAGTTCACTGACCATATTGTCCCTGGCGCCACCAAAAAGAATTAGATTGTATTTCTGCATGTCCTCTGCCTTGCAGTCCTTGTCATCCATGATTCGGCAAGGGGCACCATTTCGCCTTTCCCATTCCTTGACAAATGCCTCAGCCTCACGCCTCCAGGCATTCACAGTTTCATTGGAGGAGGCTGTTGTACCGACAACAACGACAAATGGAGCGCGCAATGCATCGTCAATCGGTCCCTCAAGACCTGCCATCTTGACCAATTCTGGACGCTTTGCATCCACTGCATCAAGCCACCCGTGGATTGGGTCCTTGCGCAAAGTCATCCAAGTGCCTGCCTCGATATTGCTCCGCAGTTGAAGCACCTTGCCATCCACCTGCAATGTAATTGCACCGTTTCCACATACGCTGGATGGTCTGCGAAGTGAAAAAGCCAGCAGATTGGAAGTGTGCACAGTGATTTTGCCAGGTGAAGCATCCGCCTTGATGAGGCCTGGTTCAAGCGGCTTGGCAAACTGCTCCATGCGTGTCCACCATGCCTTGCCGTGGCGAAGCCTGGCCGCCTTCCAGTAGATGCTTGGCGGCTCTGGATTGCGCTTCCATGAACATGTCCACGCCAATGCGTCAGCAAGGCTTTCCTTAGGATAGCCGCCATGCCCGCAATTAGGGAATTCCCTGTATTGCACATTGGC
>JAFSTJ010000840.1 GCA_017450525.1 Victivallales bacterium
ATCACTGTCCACTGTCCACTGTCCACTATTTCATCCAGACTAGTGTGTATGCGTGGAGTAGTTCCTTTGGCAGGCGGATCGTAATTGAATCGCCGTTTCGTGTGAACTGGAGTGGCTTGCGTCCTTGGAAGTCAGGCGACACCGCGTATGCCTGGCTGATTCCATCTGCCTTGAGTGTGAATTGTATGTCTTCCTTCAATGGCGGCCAGGATTCGCCTGGGGGATTGCCACTATACACCTGTCCTTTCTTCATCGTGGCACCTTGCCCGTTGAGGAAATGCGCCACCAGCGCCTTGTCCTGCCTATAAAGCTCGGCATACACCTTTGTGGGAGCGCTGACTTGCCATGGCGATGCATTGCCAAGTGTGGCCTTAAGATACTTCCTATGGTTTGCCGCCAGTTTCTCGTCCAGTTCGTATGGCCATTTGGGATTGCCGCTGACTTTGCCAATCTCGCCGATGAAAACGCCTCCACCTAGTGGCGAGGCTTCGCAGATAAGTTTGCCTTTGCCACAGGGCGCACTGAAAATAAGCGGGAAGGCCTCTCCTCTTGCATTGAAGCCGTAGAGTGGTGAACCTTCGCCAGAAATTGTCTTGCCTTTGCTATATGGGCGGCTGTAGTGCATTGGCGCCAGCAACTTGGATGCCTGCTTTATGTCAGGCGATGCGCCAATTTGAGTGACATATTTCTTGTGGAGTTTGCCAGGTGTGAAGTCAAAGTACCTTCTGAACGGCCAGCCACTCTTGCGTGGATTCCCTAGTTCATCGCAGGACGCCGCATTGGAGTTCATTATCACAGTGCCGCCACGCTGGGCAAAGGCGATGATTTCATTAACATTCTCGTCGGACAGGCAGGCGGAGGCACCGATGATGAGCCCCTTCATGTCCTTCAATTTATCCTTGTTCAGGGAGAATTCTGCATAGACGCGGTATGGAATATGCAATTCCTCAAGTGTCTGCGCAATTCCCAGGTTTGTAGGCGTCATGCCGATTTCCGTGTTCCAGTCTCTGCTGTGCTGTGAGAAGAGCAGGGCAATCTGTGCGGTCGGTCGTGCCTTGTCGATATCCATGTTGTCTGGATTTGCGCTGAATGCCAGGAAGTTGGCCTCGCCATCCTTGGGTATGTCCTCAATAAAGCCCGATTGAGCGGCCATGTTGCAGCCAGCCCATCCGAAGTACTTGGTGTCATGGTGGGAGCCATACAGGAACGCGAAGAGCGGAGTGTGGCTAGCCTCCCGCAGCAGATTGTACATTTTGCGGAATGGCAGCAGCGAACGCGCACAAATCAGGTTGTTGCGTGGCATGATTTCCGTGCCGAAGAAGTTAACCACCCGCGTGAATTCAATCAGGTCCTGTCCCTTTCGCAGGGGGCTGGATGTAGTGGAGAAGCCAGTATGGGTGTTGTAGCGGCATATCACCAGATTGGGATTGATTGCACTGGCCTCGCGGCGGAAGCCAATCAGCCAGTCAGCAATCTTTATTTTGCGCCATTCAAGATATGCCTTCCATAACGGCGAATTGTGGTTGTTCAGGTTCTTGTCCAGTTCGTTCAAAGGAAGATACCATCCTGTATCTTTGTGGAAGCCTTCCCTGCAATGGCGACATCCGCAGAAGAATGGATAGAAGTACAGCTCATCGCACTGGAAGGCATCCACTCCGCGCTTCACGGCATCCAGCAGAAAGTCCCTGTATTTTCTTGTGAAGTCTGGATTCATCAGGCACAACGTGGCGGATGGCATCATGTCAGGCAGCGCACGGGACAATTCGGGCAGGCGCTCTGCGCACTGACGGAAGCCCACATTGTCCTGCCATAGCAAAGTGGCGTCATTGTGGTCAATCACTTTCATCCCACGCTGATGAGCCATTTTCGTGACCTTCTCGATCATCGCATTGTCTCTCTCTACATTCATTGGGAAGGTGTGCCTGGAAAGGATAGGTGTGCCGCCCACCATGATTGTGTTTGCGCCGTCCTTCTGAACCTCGTCCAGCCGTCTCTGCAACAATTTGTCCCGTAAAGCCTCGTCTCTTGTATATGCGCTGTAGATGACGCTCCGTATGATTGGGCGCTTTGTCCATTGGAGACCTGGCGAGGATGCGTCTGGCAATTCGACCTCGCGCACAAACTTCTTCATTTGCCCCTTTGCCTCTTCGCCTGGTACGGGCATTGGAATTCGGTCAACGGAAATGGCCATTTCAGCATCAGGCTTGGCATCCTCATTGTGGAAATAGAGGCTTGGCTCAAAGCCATCCACAAGCCAATACCCGCGCTTATATGTGAAGTCCTCAGCCTGTGCCATAAGGAATGCAGTTCCAATGGCGGAAACCAGGAAGTCTCCCTTGAAGTCCACTTTGATGGAGCCTTCGGTTGCCCACACTGGCACTGCTATGTTAAGCAGTTCCTTTGCCGCAACGCTTTGCATCGAAACAAGTTCGCGCCCATTTGCGGAAATGCTGAAGTTGTTGCTTTCGCCACCGAAGTTGCCGCAACTTATCTGCAATATGTGCAGTCCTGGAGGCAGATTGCCAATCTTGAAACTGGCGTCCTTGCCCTTAACTGCAGAGTAAAAAGCACCTTCGTATGCGCCTTGAAGTGAAGAAAGTCCTTGGACATTCAGCCATCCAAAGCCTTTTTTGTCATCGTATTGCGCCAGGTTGCCGTCCGTGTACATCTTGCCGTGTTTTGAGGAGCCGAAGGAGTAGAGATTGCTCAAAGGCAGTCTGTCATTGTAGGTATATTTTGTCCACGCGTGGTGCGTTGGATAGTCCTCTTTGAAATTGCCTTCGCGCAGCACCAGTTTTGCGCCAGTGACACCGCTGCTTGCCTTGGAACCAGAAGGGGCGCTCAATTCGCCTGCGCCACCATTCATTAGCACCTGGTTCTCATTGCGCATTACGCTGAATACGCCCCTGATGCCCCCAAGCGGATGAGCCAGGCCGTAGTAGCCTGCGCCAATGGGATTGAAGTCAAACACTACGCCTGACGCGGCGGCATTTCCGCCTGAAAACACCAGATAGCGGAACACGTTTTTGCCGATGCTGCCCTTTGCTGGTGTCTTGTCGTCTAGAGCGCCGCTATCGGTGGTCCACTGCCGTCCGTTTATCAAGAGTCCTTCGTATTTGCAGCCGTTTATAGCGTTCCATGGCAGTTTTATTTGCACATTGCGGGTGCTTTCCTGCCCATAAAGGGGAATCTCGCCAATCATTGTGAATTCCACTTCAGAGCCATCGCCCTTGACTGCAATTTCCTGGCGGATTGCTGTGTCCAGATTTTCGCTCCAGCTGGTCCACACTTGCGTTCCATCACTCAGTGTCTTCTTGACGTGGCGGATAGGCGGCAGGCCAAAGTCGCCTTCATTGCAACCAGTGGCGCTGATGGATTCAATCAGCAGTTTCCCACGGTGGAAGACCTTGAAACTGGTGTCGCCAGTCTGTTCCACAGTGAAAGCCCCAGGCAATGCAAATGCCCATGCTGTGGCTAGGCAGAAAAATAACGCAATGCTTTTTTTCATGGAGTGGGTTCCCGTTGGCTTTATTCCTTTTCTTGAACAAATAAGACGCATGGGACTAATGGAAGAATCCCGATTTCTGTCCCATTAGTCCCATGCGTCCCATTTGTCTTATGAAAGCAGTATTTTACTTGATCTCGTTCTGGCGTGCCACCAGTTGGTCTGCGCCGTACATCTTGCGCAGTTTTGGCTTTTCAATCTTGCCTGTTGGGTTGCGTGGCACTGGCGCGAATATGATCTTGCGCGGGCGCTGGTAGCGGGGCAGGGCAAGGCAGAAGTCGTTGACTTCCTGCTCCGTCAGCGAGAAGCCCTGCTTGACCTCAATGATTGCAGTGGCGATTTCGCCAAGGCGTGCGTCTGGCAGGCCAATGACCGCCACGTCCTTGATGGCATTGTTCTTGCGCAGGAAGTCCTCGATCTGCACTGGGTAGAGATTTTCGCCGCCAGTGATGATCACGTCCTTCTTGCGGTCCACAAGATAGATGAAACCATCTTCGGATTCCCGTGCCATGTCGCCAGTGAAGAGCCATCCGTCCCGAAGAACTTCTTTTGTGGCCTTCTCGTCCTTGGAGTAGTGCTTCATGACACCATCGCCCTGGACGGCCAGTTCGCCTACTTCGCCCTTCTTCACATCATTGCCTTTCTCGTCCACGATGCGTGTTTGCCATCCAT
>JAFSTJ010000841.1 GCA_017450525.1 Victivallales bacterium
ATTCAATAACCGAGGGCTGATAATTGGCCGCCTCGTGGGCGCGCATCATTACCTTGATGACATTGTAGGCCTCCTCCGCCGTGATGGGGTATGGCGCATTGCCCATGAATGCCTGATAAACGTGGTACCACATGGTGTCAGGATAGGTATAGCCCTTGTCCGGGTCTTCCTTGCCTCGCTCGATGACCTTGCCCCGTTGCAGCAGGTGGCCGTATTCGCTGGGAATGTGGCGGGTTTCCTCAAGGAAGGTCAGTTTCTCGTTGGGGTTGCCGAACTGCAATGGGAAGTTCTCCTTTACACCATCCAGCCTGGTGAAGCGAATTGATGGGTCAAGGTAGCGCAACTTGATGTTCTGGCCATCGGCGGGCACCACCATGGAGCCTCTGCTGCCCCAAATCTCGTAGAGGTTGCCGTATATGGTCAGAATCGTGGAGATTTCAATATCCACCACGCAGTCGTTCTCACCCACCAGCACCAGCTTCACCTGGTCATCCGCATCGCCGCCACCCACGATATGCGACAGTTTGCACCACACTTCCTTGACAGGCGAGTTCAAGAACTGAAGGCCCTGGTCCACGAAATGTGGTCCCCAGTTGTTGAGTAAGCCGCCGTGACATTCCGTCAAGGTCTGCCAGTCGAAGCGACGCACATAGCCTGGATGACGATGTATCTTGATCATGGAGATGTTCCCCAGCAATTTGGAGGCGAGAATCTCCTGTATCATGAGGAATGGTGATTCAAAGCGGCGATTGAAGCGGAAGAATAACTTGCCTGGATATTTGCGTGAGGCGGCCAGCAATGCCTCGCCTTGTTCCATGGAGATTGCGTGTGGCTTGTCAACGACCACGGCCTTTCCAGCCTCCAACGCCCTCAATGCATGTGGCGTATGGTCTTCATTGCGAGTTGCAATCGTGACCATGTCCACTGTCGGATCAGCCAGCATCTCATCGTAACTGGCGTAGATTTTCGCATTTTTCAATTGCTCTGGCAGGTTTTCCCTTCTATCGGGGGCATGGTCGCAGCCAGCCACGATTTCGTAGAAATCTGGATAGAGTGCGATTTCAGGGGCATGCATAAAGCGCCCAGCCCGTCCCAAGCCAAGAATGCCAACGCGTATCTTTCTTTCCATACGAATGGGGCCCTCAGTTGATTTCCACGATTTGATTTGTCTCAGCGGAGCGCATCATGGCCTCCGCAACTGCGAAACTTGAAAATGCCTCGGGTATTCCAGGTGTGAACTTACGTCCAGCACGGACTGCGTCCATATAGTTCATCATTTCATTCAGGAAGCCATTGCCAGTGCTGGCGTTGTTGAAGCCCACGCTCTGCGCCTTTTCATCAATCTCGATTTCCTTCACGGGCACGCCAAGTTTTGCCAACTGCAAGGTCTGTGTGGAATTCATGGTAAGGGCACCTTTCTCGCCGTAGATTTCCATGACTTCGCCAGAGCGCCCGAAGCGCTGCCAGTTGCACATCATGTTCACGATGATGCCATTGGCGTATGTGATTGTGGCGGAAACATAGTCCGAGGGAAGTTCCTGCTTGGGATCCAGCAAAAGGCCCTGGGCATACACGCGTTTGGCGGGACCAAAGAACCAGTTTGCCAGGTCGATATGGTGCGCCAGCATATCAAGGATAACGCCGCCCGAGCGCTTATAGTCAGCAAACCAGTCATCGTACATTCTCTGGAACGAGCCGAATGGCAGGTCCACATTGCAGAAGCGTATGCGGCCGATTTCGCCGTCATCCAGCATGGCCTTGAGAGTTCTGGTCTTCAGCATGTGGCGGCGCACAAAACCTATGCCGAATGGCTTGTCAAAGTCCTTGAGGAGGGAGCGATATTCCTCCGCCTGGCTTGCAAAACGGCAGAATGGCTTCTCCGTGAAAACGGCCTTGCCCGCCTTGACGGCGGCGCGGACGCCCTCGATATGGCAATCGCTGGGGGAAGACACGATAACCACGTCCACCTTCTGCGCCAGTTCATCGGGCGAAGAGCAAATTGCAGGACCATACTTCTCCTGGAAGGCCTTGGACTTTTCATCGTTGATGTCATACACAGCGGTCAATTTGACGCCGTCTATCTTAGCCAAATTTCCAGCATGGGTGTTTCCAAGACGCCCCGCTCCGATAATTCCGACTTCTATCATTTTTTCTCCTTGTTTTTTGGGTGTAAAAAAGATTTTGCCGCATAAAGTAAACCAAATTGTGTTTTCTCCAACTACAAAGATGAGATTTTGTGCAAATTTATGTGGGCGCCGAGGCGGCGTCCACTCATGTTGCCCTAGCGGAAACAACTCGAGAGAATTACTATGATTTCAAGGGACATTGTTTTCTTTAAGGCAACCTGAGTGGGCGCCGCC
>JAFSTJ010000842.1 GCA_017450525.1 Victivallales bacterium
GAGAAACATGGGCATCTTGTCGCAGACCCGATGGCCTGGAGCAGAGGTTATCGCGGAATACTGCGAGAGATTAGGCGGCGTTTTCCTAACCTGGCGCTGGACGGTGAGGACAACAGCGAAATATATGCGGCTGACTTGGATGGTTTTATGACCTGGCGTTTTACCGAGCCAAACCACGTGCCTCTGTTTCAGTCCATCTATGGTGGCGGGCGTTGCCAGTTCACAGCCCGTGCCTTTGATGCGTTCGGCCCTGGCATTGGCTCTTTTGAATCCAGCAATGCGAAGTTGGGCGAGCAATTTGTCTGCGGCGAGCAGATTGGATGGATGCACATATTTGATTCACGCTACGGCACTCCTCGCCGACTTTATGCGAAGAAACTGGCCCATTGGCGACTGGCGCTGCTGGACTACCTGAACCAGGCAGACATGCTTCATCCCCTGGATTTCAAGGAGCCAGTGCCAGAACTCACCACAGTCTGGGGAAATACAGGCGGGCAGAATGTCACCACGCCCTGCCTCAGAAATGGTGTTTGGAAGCGCATTGGGGATGGCAGGATACTGCTGCTCTTCACCAATACCATAGAGGACAGAATGACGGCAAGGCCCCTCATTTCCCATCTGCCAGGCCGCTATCTGACCATGTTTGCCGAGGATGGGAAGGCTCCTGTCACATTGGATTTGGAGAAGCAGGGCAGGGATGTTGAACTGAAGCTGGATGGGCTTTCATCACAAGTCTGGCTACTTACGAATGATATTCCCAAGGATGTGGAAACAATAGCGAATGAGGCCAGAAAAATCAGCACCTACCGCGACTGCGGCAAGAGCCTGCCTGGCAGCGGCCCAGATTTTGCAACAAAGAAAACATTGAATGCGGAGGCTGGAAAGTGGATACGCGCCAAGGATGCTTCCTGGATGCTCTTTGCCTTCAGGGAATTCCATCCATCACTGGGGCATGAGCCCAACAGCAAGAACCCAGACCTGGCAGGAAACTGGATACTTGCAAGAAAAGGCGCTGTGATTTCCTTTGGCGAGGTGGATTTCGGTGGCAAGGCGCCTTCTGCATTCCAGGCGATGCTTGGCGCAGGAAAGGAAAATGCAGGAACGCAGGTCACGCTTTGGGACGTGACAGGAGACGGCAAGCCTGATACCATGCTGGCGCACTGGACTGTGCCGCAGACAGGCAAGTGGTTCGATTTCAAGACGCTGGATGCCAAGGCCTTGTCTAAGGTCACAGGAACGCGTTTGATCGTAATGCGTGTGGAAAACAAGGACTGCAACATCAGAGGTTGGAGAGTTAAATAAAGTCATAATTAAAATAAGGGAAATATTCAGTCCCCACTTATGGGGCATGGATTTTTTAATCCACAGATTAACACAGATTAACACAGATTTCATTCCAAGAACACACTTGAAAATGATTTTGACAGGGCGCTGAAGCAGCGCATATTTCCATTTTGTAGGCTAAGGCAAAACTAGTTTTGCCTTAGCCTACAAAACAGGAAATCATCGGTCCTTTAGGACCTCGTCAAAATCACCTTATGAAATCTGTGAAAATCTGCGTCAATCTGTGGATAAATAAAAAAAGCCTTTAAGGTGAGTGCTGAATAGGATAAAACAAGAAGGAATTAGCCATGAAAAAGACAACTTCATTTACATTGATTGAATTGCTGGTAGTAATCGCGATTATTGCCATACTTGCGGCAATGCTTCTGCCCGCATTGAGCAAGGCAAGGGAGAAAGCCAGGGGCATAAGTTGCGTGAACAACATGAAGCAATGCTCTCTTGCTGTATTGGTATATGCAGATGAAAACGAGGGCATTGTCATTGGCAAAAGCGGTGACGATCTTCCTAGGCGCACCATTCTCGGCGCACTTGTATGCGGTAGGTTGAACGGCGGCAATGGCACCTGGAATAGTGATTTCACGCCAATGCTGGGCGGTCCCCAGAACATAACATGCCCTTCCATGGAGCATTTGGATTATCCTAACATTACCGACATGAAGGGCGCAACCCAGCCATACTACTATTCTTTCTATGCAGTTCCCTACGGCTATTCGCAGCACCAGGGCTTCTTTGACAACAGCGAGGCTGTTACATACGACCTGAAGTCCGATGGTTCTGTATGCGCCAATAGCATCGTATATAAGACAGTGCCTATGAAGAAGCCCTCAAGCACTTTTATTTTCACGGAGGCATACCACGCGGATACAAATAGGCAGGTCGCTCACTTCAGCAGGAACGGAACCAGGCTAGTCTCCTTCATACATGCGGGCAGGGCGAATATGGCATTCTTTGACGGTTCAGTTGCTTCCATTTTGCCAGGAGAATATGCGGGAATGTGCCCCAATCTCAAGGCACAGGGGCTTGATGTGTATATTGGACAGGTGGCAACACATCTGTGAGGCAAGAGGTGATTTCAATCTGTATTATATATTTATATAAAGTGGATACATGAAGTTTCCAGCGTTGGGTGTCGACGGAGATGAGGCAGCCGACACCCAGGCTTAATAGGCGCATGTTACATAGTTTACTATGTTTACGATGCGCCTTTCAATTATATGGCAAATCAGTCTCAAATCAATTGGTAAAATTAATAGCATTTATTTCTTGACGCGTCTTAAGTTCACAGCAAGTTTTTCTTTGCTCTGCTGCCTTTGTCGTTTTAATTGGTAGAATATAGCCGTTGTTTTTTACATAAAGTTAGACAGTGGACAGTGTACTTTGGGTGCGCGGGGCGATAGCC
>JAFSTJ010000843.1 GCA_017450525.1 Victivallales bacterium
ACATCATGGGATGCACCATAACCCAGTTGAAACTGGTCGGTGTAATGCCCGAAGAATTCATCGGGCTTGGCGATGGGGAATATTGCTTTCCGCTCAATTCAGGACGGCCTGTTTTTTATCTGGACAGAAGCATTGAAGATTCCTATTGTGAAGGAATGGTAATATATGCGCCAGACCTTGAGAACGACAGGATGATTCGGATGGAGTATATACCATCAGGTATAAAGTCATCAAAAATTCAACTTCAGAGAAGCCAGGATGGTGTTCTTTTCCCAATGCTGGCGCTATTGGCATTGCGCCTGACGCGGCTGCATAGAAAAAAATATACTATTGAAATGGCAGCAGAGGAAGTTTTCAATCTGGAATTGACAAGCAGGCCCGATTTCATGGCCCCCATCGATATGACTGTGGAATCATGGATACCGACTGTTCCGCAAGATACTGGAATGCTCAGAGTGAAATATGGCAATGACATGAAAGGCAATAGCGTAATTGGGATAGGTGGCCTTTTGGGTAATTACGCAGCCTACTGGATTCACAATGCCGATTGCACAAGACTGCTGCCTCTTTCATTCCTGAAATCGCCGTATCGTGATTTTGCCATAACAATTCCCGTGCCACAGACCAGGAAGATAGCACTGGACAACCTTGAATGCCTCATATTCGCAAATCCAGTTGTGTACCTGACGGAATACTCGGCCCTATGTCTCGTTCACAACAAAGACGGCTTTGCATTGCTTGGTATATGGGGTGAGAAGATGATTCCCAGGGATGACTTCAGCCCCTTGGCGGGAAAGCCATGCGTATATCTTGAAATACTCGCCGATAACGACACCGATTATGAGCGGGCGCATCGTGTCGCGTTGAAGGCATTTGCCCGTGGTTACGAGCAAGGTGTCAGGAACTTCACTGTGCAGATTTGGGCAACAGGGGAAGTCATACCGATGGACAAGCTGCTCCGTGAGGCGTTGGAGAAAGGGTATCTGGAAGACACAGATGCAAACGACAGGAACAAGAGACTTGACGGCTATCTTGACAAGTGGCCAAAGCCAGCGGACAATGGAAAGGCTATTGTAGGTCGTGTTATAAAAGCTGGACGCTGCTCATTGCTATATGCAGACCCAGGAGTAGGCAAGACCCTGTTCAGCCAGGCTGTATCAACAGTGGCGTATCAGCGAAAGTCGCTTGACAACGGTTGCTTCCAGTACACATGGAACGGCAGTCGCCCTTGTCGCATCCTTTATGTCCAGAATGAAATGGACGAGGATGAATTCAAGGTGCGCCAGAAAAGCCTTGACGCGTTCTTAAATGTCTCTGAAACGAAGGTCGAGTATCACACGCCAGAAGACAGTTTGACTGACATTGGCGAGCAGATTGCTGTGCTGAAGAAGCTGGAGACGCTTGACCCAGAGGGCAAGTATCAATGGATTGTCTGGCTTGATAGTGTAAAGACGATAATGCCAGATGCGGAGATGGGGAGTACATTCACAAAAAAGGTAAGCCCATTTATCCGCTTGCTAAAGGACGCAGGTTGCAGTGTCGTTGTCCTGCACCACTCCAATCTGCAAGGAAAGGAATCGGGCGGCACAAATATCAATGTGACCAACAACTACAAGATTCACCTTGAACGGAAATCCGAGCAGAATGGAAGCTATCAGGTGCAGATTTCCGTGGAGAAAGGTCGTGATCTGACTGGCAACGAGGGTGCCTCGGCAATGTGGAACTGGACAGTTGATGCCGCAAAGGTCATCTCCGCGTTCAATTCCACATACGAGGATGACAATGGTGCCTCAATGCAATCTGCGCAATCCACGCAAACGGCTGCTCCTGCCAATCCTCCTGCCATTGACAACACGTTGGACTGTCTCCCTAAAACATGGGACGAACTCAAGGCGTTGCCCGAGCAAGAGCAGAGAATAGCCTTGTTCGAGCTTTGGAATTGCCTGGGAAGTGTACCCAAGGCGGCTGGACATCTAAAAGCGTCTCTATCGGCCACTGAGAAGCGTATGAAAAAGCTCAATGTGAATGAAGTGACTAAGCAGGAATACCTGGCCGCGAAAGCCTGAATAGATTAGGCTTGAAAGCAAGCCGCGGAAATCACTGGCACTGGTTTCCGCGGCTCTTTTCGTATCTAGGCGGGGATATATGCACCCCGCTTGTATTCCGCCTTTCTGACCAAAACAATCCCCCATTTCTTCAGTGTTCCTGCTCTTTTCGGACAATCATCATATCATAGCGGTCTGGTTTAATTTCAAAGCTGCTATAATCCTATGCCCCCAAATAAGTCAGTCACGCTAAAAACCTTGCACAGTCGTTATCGTCTTCAAATCTCATCAACTGCAAAAGGGTTCTTCTTATCTCTATTTCTAGGTAAAATGGTACTACCTTTATGTGGTTTCCAATAACCACATACCATTCAATCCATTCATCCCGTCAATATCATTCAAACAAAAAGGAAAAACAAGATGAAAACCAAGCGCAATTTGACCACAGCACCAGAATACAATGGCAGCACTATCCTCACCGACAAGGAAAAAGGACTGGCAGCAGACACCAGGATTCTAGACCGTATAAATGCCCAGTTCAATTACGCGGAAGACAGCAAATCCAAGACTTTCTTTTTCCGCTTTGATTTGCATTTTCCCCATGACATGCAAATCCCATCCGATAATTCCCAC
>JAFSTJ010000844.1 GCA_017450525.1 Victivallales bacterium
GGAATCGTGTGTGGTGGCTGTGAGTTTTTGGTTTTTAGCGTGAGGATCAGAGGCGTTTATTGCAAAGAAGAGTTTTTCCTTGTTGACCGCCATCTTGAATGTGGTGCCGTATGTCGCTGGAAGCGGTGAATCGTTTTTCTGGAATGAGTATGTTTCAAGGCCCTTCCAGAAATCATCGTCCAGATTTCCATCAATGACAGGTTCGCCCTGCTTGTCGAAGAGGACCACGTCCTTGGAATTGTTAAGCTCCTTGGCGTATGCCTCGGCGTTTTCAGTGAATGCCTTCAGGTATCCCATGTAGATCCAATCCAGGCGCTTTGCATAGATGCTGCCTTCTGGAGCCAGCTTCTTTGCCTCTGCAAAGCAGTCATTGAGGGTTTTCACAATATTGGGTGGGTAGATTTCCTCGTAGATTTCCTTTCCCGTGAATCTTGAGTATGCGCTGTCACCGCTTTTTTTCACTGTCATGTTTTCCCATGCGTTATGCTGGGTTTCGCAGAAGCGCTTCATGGGGGCGGCGGCTGGCCCCCAGAAGTACCTGTAGTACAGCTCCAGCTCCTTGTCCACATCTATTTTTTCGCCTGACATGCCCTTGAATGCGAAGAACAGGTTCAGGTGCGTCTGGGGCAGGTCGAAGGTCTGGCCGTTGTGGATGTTCTTGGGCAGATAGGGCAGTCCCCTGCGTGAATTGTTCAACTCAAGGAAGGATGACTTTACGCTGGGATAGCGGGCATGCCAGTTGTACATGATGTGGGGCATTGCGTAGGGTATGCTGTCGTATGGCATGATGTAATGCCAAACCTGCAGGTGATTGGTCTTCTTGCTCCAGGCGTTGATGATGTTGTCGGACTGCTTCTGGTAGTATTTGCATCCCTGGTAGATGATGTATGGGTTGATGCAGATCTGCACGGCCACGTTGTCTGGCAAATCGAATTTCGGGGGCAGGTAGTATGATTCGTATGCGATGGTAGAGACCACCTTGCCCGGGTACTTTTTCTTCGCCCATTCGGCGACCTGCTTGACAAAGCCCCACACCAGCGGTGTCATGGAGGCGCGGCCCGCATTCCTGTCTATCAGCGCCTGGCAGTTCTTGCAGTAGCAGGGCTGGGTGGTGTAGTTGTCATCTGGCACCATTGTGATGCAGTATTCATTGGGGCGCTTGACCTTCCATAGTTTGCCTTCTGGCTTGTTCTCATACACTGCGTCGATGAAGTCGCAGTATGCCTTCACTGTGGCGGGATTAGTGAAGCAGTAGTGCGGATAGCGCGTCCATTGGGCTGTGCCGTCTTTGGAGAATGATTTCACGATGCCTTTGTTGCGCGTCTTGCCGTCCGCCTCCAGTGCGAATATCTCGTCCTGGTTCTTTGCGAAGAAAGCCAGGTCCTGCATTGAGTGGTTTCCAGCCAGGTCTATCTTGCCGTGGGCACGGAGATGGCGTCCGTATTCCAGGCTATCATCGTTTTCGAAGCCCAGGAACTGATATGGCCACATGCTGCGGCAGTACAAGGGCGGCGTTACTTCGATGGGGAGGCCAGTGACGGTGACTTTGTCCAGTTTGTCATAGCATTCGCCAAAGGTGCCTGGCGCATACCAGCGCACACCGAGGAACTTCTCTATGAATGAGTAGGTTCCCCAAAGCAGGCCGTACACGGCGTTTTTTCTGGAGATTGGGGAGAAGTCGCAGTCCGCGCCCATGATGGAGATGTCGCCGCCTGGCAGTTCGGTTATGCGGTATGTCTCGTCATCCACGTACTTTTCAGCATTGTATATGTCCTGCTTGGGCAACTCACTGTGTTCGCCGATGTAGATGGCCTTTTTGCCAGCAGGCTTTGCCGTGGCGATTTGCATTTCAACATCAGCCACGAACTTCATGTATTTCTGAAGGTGCTTGGCGCAATAGACTGTGGTCTTGGGTGCCTTGTCCTTGGTAACAATCACGTATTCGCTTTTCCCGCCATTGGTAATCTCCAGCGCGAATGTGCCTAGGCATGCCAGTAGCACTGCCAGCAAAAGTTTGTAATTCATTGTGTTTTCTCCTGGTGTGGTATGGTTGTTATCTGACAAAACTAATGTCTATGTGGGCGGCGGTTTCGCGTGGCCAGGGGCCGCGCGTCAGGACGCGGGACTGCCAGACGGCTGCTGTTGTTTCGCGCGGCCAGAGGCAAGACTATTTATGGAATCTGACGTAATCCACGTCAATCCCTCGCTCCTTGCCGTCATGCTTTGAATTGCTGTAGATTGATATTCCCTGCAATGTCTGCACTTCCGGCAGTGGCGGCTGCCCTTTCTCCTTGCGTGTTTTTGCGCCCCATCCATCATTGAGAACGTCAATGGTGCGGATGCGCCAATCTGTGTGTTTTTCGCTGGTGCAGAATCTGGCCCAGTCTCCGTGTGTCTTTCCTTCTGCGTCCTTGTAACTCCACGTCATGGTGTGCGACATTGCCTCATCTGGATTCCTGAAGCGGATTTCAATGTACTTTGCGCCATTGGCTACATTCTTCTTCATTGGGACATTGAATGTGCCGTAGTCATACCTTTGATTGTCCTTAGTCAATGTGTAAAGCAGGGTGATCACGCCATCCTTGTACTCGTAGCGAGCCCCTTCCTTCACTACGGGGCCAGTCTTGTCATTTGGCATGGTGCGCACTCCGATGTACACCTTCTTCTCCTTGCTGA
>JAFSTJ010000845.1 GCA_017450525.1 Victivallales bacterium
AGCCAAATATCGAAAGGCTGATAAAGAAGCTGTCGAAAAAGAAGACGGATGGGAGAAAAGCCAAATATAAGTACAGAAAAGGGACTGCCGCAAAACGGTAGGTTTTGCAACAGCCCCCTCTTCTCAAATAACCTACCATCTTGGGGAACAGAGCGTTACAGTTTATTCTTCTGTGGTGTCAGTTATCAATTATTATTGCCAATTTAACCAATTGTCTTGCCACATAAATCTCCTAGAGATTTACCCTTTTACTTGGATGGTATCATAGAATAAAGGGCCTTTGGATTGATTAGCCATTTTTCATATTGGTTCTCCGTCATTCCAAGATATTCGTGCAATTTCAATGGTCCATTATATTCATCATGCCATTTTTCAATATAGATGTCAATATCATCTGCTTTGCACTCCCCATTTTTAAACATTTCCAAAAAAGTTTTTTCATTTGTATTTTCATTTAATTGACTATTCATGTTTCTTTTTCTTAATTAAATTGTTATTACTTTCCCTAAGTCATATAACAAGAAGTTTACTGGTATTACGTTCGATAGAACAGATAACTTTCATTCTTGACGCAAAAAGATAATTTTACTATATATTTTACCAGCCCGTTCCCACTGCGTTTATTGCATAAGCTTGCTGGCATCGTATTCATTGATGAAATGCCGTAGCATACTTATCCTGACTGTAATAATGAACAACAGTTCCATGAAAAGAAGCAGTTTTCGACTTCTAAAGCGCAAGCCACCGCATGTAATTGCCCACTTAAGCGAGAGTTAATCGTCTAGTTTCAGCAGTGCAAGTTTTCCAGCGGGCAACTGAATTGTCCTGCCGACAATTGACAATGTGCAGTCAGGCCCATTATTGAGGAGGTGCCCATTCCATTTGCCATTGCCATCAATGTACTCCGCCAGTACCCGCACATTGGGGTTGTCTAAAACCAGAGGGCATTCAGGCAAATCATATTCAGGTCCAGGCTGATGCCCTGTGACTTCCAGCACCTCGAAATTACGCAGCCTGTTATGACATGCGGTGGATATGTTGCAGACATCAAGTCCAGGCGCATCTGAAAACCAAACTTCCATGAATGTCATGCCAAGTTCCATATTTCCAGTCTGCTCGTTTCCGGGGAAGGGATGATGGTCTGAATACAGGCCACTCCGCAGCAAAGTCAGCCTAATGCAGCCGTCCGCATAATCGCAGCCGCGCAATTCTGAAGTATAGAAGGCGGCATTGCCAGATTTGGAAAACACAGCACACCACTCGCTCATGGACAGTTCCTGGCTATGGTAGGAGCGCTTGTTCCAGGTGCCGTAGGTGAGATATGCGTTGCTTTGTGGCTCAATGCCTCTGTGACGTTCCAATGCTCCTCCAGGGACTCCCGTGACAAATGCGTAGTCACTTAAACCATGTGAATACGCCATCTTGATGCAGGCGTTCTTTTCCCACCATTCCAGGCGCAGTTTCAGTTTTAGTTCCTCAATGCCAGCATAGCGCCAGACGTCCACCGTTATTTCAGAAGAACGCAACCTGTATGTGGCACGCAATACAGAGGCAACTGGGCCATCCGCAATCTTCTCCACAGAGATTCTATTCGCGCGGCAGCTTGGGTGCAGATACTTGTCCAGCTCAAATCCCCATGTTCCGTAGTCATCCTCAAACATGGCAAAAGACAGTCTATCCAGAAATGCCATCTGCTTGTCAAAGCCAAGATTTGGCGCTTCACAAGCTTCGGCGCTATATGCCAGAAGACACTCCCCATTGGGCGGCAGTGTAAGCACAGCAGTCAAGTCAGCCCAAGGCACGCCACAGGGACCGAACATTGTAGGCGGTGGAAGAAGTTGCAAAGGGATTGAGTTTCCTGAATTGTCCCGCAGGCTCTTGAATACAGTTCCCTTTTCGTTTGGATCCGCGAAACCCGTGACTGAAACCACGGCAGTCCTTGTCTCTGGCTCCAGATTCCTGACGAGAATGCCGCCTTCTTCCATAAAGCTGGTATCCAGCGCGGCTGAATGGCGGCACAGTTCCCTGTCCACCAACTTATCCGCCAGATGAATCACATGTCCAATGCCAGGGAATATGTCGTTGCGATATGCCTCCATTATGGAGGTTCCGGGAAGAATGTCGTGGAAATGGTTGAATAGAATCTCCTTCCATGCATCATCCAGTTCCTGTGGGGAGACTCCCAGTTTCTCTGCGGATGCAAGCCTGTCCATTGCCTGTGCGATCTGGCGTTTGACCTCGTGACAGGCCGAATAGCAGCCCCTGAACACATTGCTCATTTCCCCCTGGTAAACTGGTAGTTCCTGTTCAGGCAGTTCGGCAAAATACTCGTCAAGCGTCGAGAATACTATGTCGTATTTTTCCGAGGCTTCATCAAGCCATTGCAGATGCTTCTCATAAAGGCCGCCGCCGTGGTCTCCCACACCGAAGAACAACGTCTGATGAGGCAATCCATTGCGAACATGCTCGTCAATTCTATTCATATAGAACTGCCTGTCCACGTTTTCCAGATTATATGTGTCAAAAATCCGCAATGCCCTGACTGAACTGCCATCTTCGGCCAGCCAATTGAACAGCAAGGGCAATTTCATCTGGTGAGACATGGGACGCAGAAAAACATAGTTGTCAAAGCCAGTTTCCTTCAATATCTTTGGCAGCCCAGCCGAATGACCGAAAGAATCGACGCTATAGGCAGTCCTGACATCAACGCCGAACTTCCGTTTGAAATATTCCTTGGCGGAAATGGCCTGGCGAATAAGCGCCTCGGTGCTTGAGATTATCGCATCCGCCTGCACTTCCCAGCCGCCCACGATTTCCCAACGACCAGCCTCCACTAGTTCCCCAATCTGCCTGAAAAGAGCAGGCTCGGTATCTTCAATCCAGCGATACAAGGCTGCCGTCGAGCATGAGAATTTCAACTGCGGGTGCGCTTTCATCATTCTGACAACTGAATGCATGGTATTGGTCCAGGCTGTTCGCCCAGAACGACGACGCCATATCCAGACAGGGTCAAGATGTGAATTGCATATCACATATAGCTTCTTTCCAGATGCTGCTTTCTTAGTCGCCATGTCTGGAATTGACGAGTCATCAGTTCCGAGGGTGCAAGCTTCTTTCCCTTGTTTCTGCATATAGTCTCCAAATTATACAAACATCCATTGATGGTTAAAAGTTAATTGCGCGTATGATAGCCTGTTTTTTAGTTTATTCCAACCATAAGGACATAATCCTTCAAATTACATTGATTATTCATTAGTGATTGTGCTACTTGCGAAAGTAGTGACGGGATACCAATCCCCATATTCCATGAATATTAGTGACGTTTCACAGATATCCCATAACGCAATTGATATTTCCGTAGGAAATTAGTAGGAGCAAAATCTGACAAAATCACTTTTCTGATATATCGAAAAAGTTAGCAATCGGTCACTCCCCCTTTGTGTTTCCATACGTCGATGGCGTCCATG
>JAFSTJ010000846.1 GCA_017450525.1 Victivallales bacterium
CAGCTTCAAGGGCAAGGCCGCCTACTATAAGCCTAATCCGACGGAAACGGAGATGATGCACATCCGCAACGAGGTCAACAAAATCAAAGACAATCCAGATTTGTTTGCGTACTACCTGGTTGACGAGCCAGAAATAAGCAATGTGTCCATTATTGGTATAAACAAGGTGGCGGACTTGGTCAGGGAGGTTGATCCATATCACCCGTTGATAATCTCCAATGACACAGTAAATGGCGCGAAGGACTTTAGCACGGCAGGTGAAATCAATGGATTGCATCCATATCCCACGCCTGCGAAGAACTCACCCAAGAGCAACTTCGGGCGCATAGTCACATTTATGGACCAGGTAGTGGAGTTCAACAAGCGCAGGATAAGCCCCCAGGCGGTGGCATATCTTCAGCAGGGCTTCAACTACGGCGACCATGGCGCAAGCAACAGCCGCATACCAACTTATGACGAAGTGCGCACCCAGTTCTTCATGACGCTGATCATGGGAGGTCGCGGCATATTGTTCTACAACCGCACCACCGACTTGTATCCTGAACTGTTCATGGGAATGCCTGAAATTGCCAAGGAAATGAATGCATTGAGCAGCGTGCTTCTTGAGGATGACTGCGTGGAGCCTGGCTTCAAGGTGGATAATGCGAATGTGCGCTGGATGTGCAAGAAGCAGGGAAATGACTACTGGATTTTCGCTGTTTCCACCACACATGACAAGGAAAAGGCTACATTCACATTCCCAGCTCTGGGCAACCGCAAACTTAATCTTGTTCGCGAAGCCCGTACAATCACACCAGTCCAGGGTAAGTTCAGCGACAGTTTCGACAACTTTGAGCTTCACATCTACACAACAGCACAGCCACCCAAACTGGAGACTTTGGCGGAAGTGGAAGGCCGCATTGCAAAGCGCAACGAGCAGCGCCGCAAGCCAGGAAACCTGGCGTTCCAAATGCAGGAATATGACGGCGTAATACTGGAGGCATCCAGCAACAAGGCAATGGCGCGCAGGGCAGATACATCACTGTGGCATGTGACTGACGGCTTGTTCATCGGCAACAGGAAGTGCTTCCCCCGCGAAATCTGGCATGACAACACGCCAAACAAGGCTCCAGACTGGATTTCGCTGGCTTTCCAGAAGAAAGTCAAGGTGGGCAGGGCAGTTGTCTATCCATACGAGAAGTCATTGAAGGACTTTGAAATCCAGGCCTGGCTCAATGGCGCATGGAAGACATTGGCATCCCAGAAAAATGGAAACGCTGACAGTTTTGAACTGAAGTTCACTCCAGTTGAAAGCGAAAAGTTCCGCCTGTTTGTGACTGCCACGAATGGCCCCGATGCAAAGGTAGATGAAATTGAACTTTATGAGAAATAAACAAGTGAGGTGAGAATATGAAGAATGTAGTTTTTGTATTGATGGCGGCGGTTTTCTGCCTGGTGGCTGCAGAACCTGTGCTGGAAGTTTCCTTGAACCAGGATGATTTCGGCAAGATTGTGCTTGAAGGCACTTTAGCACAGAAAATGGTGGCTCGCGTAGTCAAGGCCAACAAGATGGCATGGAACGGGGGCCGACTTGGCGGCAAGGCATTGTACTTCACTGAGGCCGACAGGAAGACTAAAACTGGATTCGGCAGCATTTCCATTGCAAAGAATGGTGCCATTGACTTTACAAAGCCATTCACCGTTTGCTGTTGGATCTGCCTCGACAAGGGCATCATCCGCACCCAGCAATACACCATAATCGGCGATGTGAACGGCGATCACGGTCCAGGCTGGAGATTCTTCATCAGTTACGATGCATTGCGCTTCAGTTGTGGCGATGGCAAGGTGGCCACTGGAATTGCAAGCACGCCAGCCAGGCATCCAATTGAAAAGGGCGTCTGGAACCATGTGGCGGCGACTTGGGACGGGACAACTGCAAGGCTGTACATGAATGGCGCACTTGCCTCTGAATCCAAGCCAGAGAAGCCTATGGTCATGCTGCCTGGAAGCAAGACAATCTCCATTGGCTCATACAGGGACGGCAGCGCCTACGGCTTCTTGGGCGCAATATTCGATGTCACATTCTTTGATGTCGCCTTGTCGCCAAAGGAAATGGCGCTGCTGGCAAAGGAAATCAAGCTTTAATCGCAAAAGGAGATATTGGATATGGATAAGAAGATTTGGAAAAACGTCACGCATTTTGATGGAATAGGCGAGGCCACTCCATTTGAGTTCAAGGGAAAGAAGTACCTCCTTTTCAACTTGTCTGGCATCAACCAGGATGAGGAAAAGGGCAAGGTGGACAGGGCTGCAATAAGGGAGCTGGATACGGGCAAGACCTTGTGCGAGATACTTCCCAAGCATTATTTCATATCCGCATACGTCGCCAACGGCAAGTGCTACTGCTTCGGCTCATACATGGGAGACCATCCAGGACAGTGGCGCGCACGCAAAATAAACATGATTTGCTCAGAGGACTTGATACATTGGTCAGAGCCAAAATGCATTCTGGACTACCCGCTGGGATATGTGTATAATACAGGAACTATCTTCGACGGCGAACGCTATATCATGCTGTTTGAGACCGATGACAGGCGCTTCCCAATTTTCACATTCCGCTTTCTGGAATCCAAGGACTTGGAGAACTGGACTTTGATGGACAAGGCAATCTATGGGGACAAGAAGTACGTGGGCGGTCCTGCCATCTACTACATCCCTGATGACAAGATGATTTACATCACTTACGTGAATGAGTTCATCAACGAGGAGACGCGCCAGGTCAACTATGACACATGCATTGCCCGTACCCGTGATCTGGTAAATTGGGAGGAAGGCAATCGCCCGATTCTGTTCCCTGACTATGAGCACAGACCCTCCCCAGAAAAGCATCCAGATGTGTATGAAATCAATGCCTCGGACGCCGAATTCATCGAGCAGGATGGCAAGGTCATAGTCTATTACTGCGGTGGTAACCAGATGGGTGTGGGAGACGCCGCAAAGGCTGAGTACGAAGGCACATTGGCCCAGCTATTCCAGGAATACTTCAAGCCATACTGGCGTCAGCCAACCGCCCAGGAATTCCTTGAAAGGCGCAAGGAAGACTGATCCACAGATTATCACAGATTATCACAGATTTTTTTATTGAAATGGGGGGCTGTTGCAAAACCTAAATTTCAAGGCTTGCCTTGTTCAAGCCTCAACTTGAGTGAGCGCCGCTTCGGCGCTCACATTAGAGGTTTTGCAACAGTCCCATTTCCAACTATTGACAATGCCTATTTTTTTTGTTATAATTACGCAAACTAAACCAAGGAGACCCACTATGAAAAAGAGCTTTACCTTGATTGAATTGCTTGTTGTCATAGCGATAATTGCGATATTGGCGGCCATGCTTCTGCCTGCTTTGAGCAAGGCAAGGAATGTGGCG
>JAFSTJ010000847.1 GCA_017450525.1 Victivallales bacterium
GTGGAGTGTCCGCGGCAAAAGCCGCGGATATAGCTGTGCCTGCCAAATGCGGGCGAAAACGCTCGCGCACAGAACAATCCACAGTCCACAATCCACAGTCCACAGATTTTTCTGTGTTAATCTGTGGATCAAAAAGAGGAGGGTAAATGAGAAAGTTGTTGTTGGCGATAGTATTTGCGGCGTGTATTTGCCTGGCAGGCCTGCGGGAGAGACTGCAATGTTTGCAGGTGGAGATGGCATTGCGTCCAGGCTGGGGGATTGGGCGCAGTGTGGAACAGCTTCAGGAGGAAGGGCAGGGCAATCCTATGGAGTTGGCTGAGGCATTGCGTGGAATAAGCCTGGGACTTGAAAGCAGGGCTTGCCAGGGGCGTATTGGGTTAAGTGAGAGACAGCGTGCGGAATGGGTGCCAGTATCCTGGAATGAGTGGGTTGAAATGCTTGGCGGTGAGGAGGGAGCGGCATGTCCCTTTGCGTGGCTAGGCCTAAGGGCGCCAGTGGTCCCCGCGATACAGAGCAAGCAGAGTGCCGCAGGTGCGTATGATTGGATAGATTTGTTTCCAGGGCTTTGCGGCACGAGACAACTCAATCCGATATTCCGTGAATGCGTCAAAGACAGCCGTGCGCAGCAGCTTTGCCGCCTGGTTGCAGCAGGTGCCTACATAGATGAAGTGGATTTGGTGGAGGAATTGCTGAAATCCTTCTACTTGAAATATGATGAGCAGGAGATGTTCATAAGGAAGCCAGTTGTGTTTCCTGGCTATGCAAATACAGATGGCTTGACTTTACGGCCAGTAAGGGTGTTGGAACGCAAAGTCGAGGAATTCCCGATTGCACAAGTAAAAATAGAATTGCGTGGAGACAAGGGTGAGGTTCTTCTGGAGTTTACTGAGGAGCAGCGTGCCTTGACTGGTAAAGACATGATGTTGCGCTGGAATGAAAATGGTGTCCCTGCATTGCTTGTTGAGGGCGCTGCGGTTGCTAGGGGCAGGGCATCAGTGTATGAAAGACCGAAATTACGGTGCAACAGGATTGTGAACAATGTGGCCAGCGATGTGCTTGAGTGCAGTGTGCTTGCACAGGGAGAACTGGCATTGGCATTGTCCTCAGGCAGCAGCATTCAGATTGCTACGGAAGATGAGAATATTGCCATTGCGAAGCACGTGCGCACATTGCAGGACAGAGCGGCGATGGTGGTGGCTGCGGCATTTTCGGTTATGGACAGGCGCCAGTTGTTTGGGACGGTGGGGACGCAGGCGCTTGAGACGGTGACGCCAACTTACGTACCGTTGAAGAATAGTGGCAATGTCAGCCTGTATGGATTGAGTATTGTTGCCGCTATTGTTGATGAGGAAATGTCTGGCATAAGCGAGGCATTTGAACCCAAAGGTTTGTTTCCCGTGCTGCTCTTGTGTGCAAAGATGTATTCTGAAATGCAGGAGACTCCTGAAGTATTGGATGATGAAGTCGCAAAAATCATAGCATGCGCAGTAGGGAGATTGCGGAATTGCCCTGTCATATTGGATTTCAGTTTGCCTGGAACGTGCATTTCAGGCACAAGCGTAGAATGTTCCTTTGAATTGAGTAATGCAAGAAACTGGACTTTGGATGTTAGCGATGCTGAGGGTAATGCGATAGTGGCTTATACAGGCGAAAATGAGACAGATGCTTTTGATGTGCCTATTGACAGTGATGGTTGGCATATTTTCAAGTTGACTGCATGGGACGAGTCAACTTGCATAAGTCAGGTAAAGAGGGCATTGGTGGATGGAACTGCGCCTGTGGTGGAACTCAATGTGTCGCCTGTTTCAAAGGGCAATGGCTATGTTGTCGGGATTGAGACAAGTGTGGTTGATGATTACCTTCTGGAATGTGAGGTCTTGCTTTACAATTCCGCTGGGGACTTGTTGTTTGTAAAAAGCACTGAGGAGAAGTCTCTGGATTTAAAGGTGGCTGTGCCAATGGCGGGCGAGTACGAAGTTCGCCTGGTCGCTAGGGACAAGTGCGGCAATACCAGCGAGCTTGCGCGGAATGTCAGGATAGAAAAAGTCCCTGATGAAGGGCATGTGCCTGATGTGGCATTGAGCATTGCCAATTTGAATGAAGCGCGGCGTCTAGTGTCCAGGCCATTTGAGGCAGTGGTGCGTATTGCGGGAATGGCGCAGGTGGAATATGTGGAGATGTACCTGGATGGAAGGCTTGTTTCTCGTCAGGATGGTGCGTTGTATCTGAAATACGCATTTGACACAGAGAACTTTGAGCAGGGCTTGCATTGTGTGCAGGCAGTGGCCTACGATGGCATTAGCTCTGCATACTACTCCAATGAGCAGGTGATTTACTATACCACATTGGAGGAGGATGGCATTGGCCCTGCGATAGAAGTGCAGCCTGGGCAATTTCCACTGCAAGCAGGTGGGATGCTCTCTGTTATTTGCCATGATGCAGGAGGCTTGTTCAAGGTTGAAGTCTATCAAGATGGGAGTTTATTGGCGGGAGAGACCTTTGAGAAAGGCACATACAGAGGTGAGATTACCGCAAAAATAGACTCGCTGGGGGAAGTATGCATAGTCGCAACTGATGTGACGGGCAATGTCAGCAGGCGTGTCATTGAATTGCGTGATGATGGGACTGCATCAAAACTGAGCATAATATCCACTGCATTTGGCGAAAGCGAATACGAGGGCGA
>JAFSTJ010000848.1 GCA_017450525.1 Victivallales bacterium
ATTGCATAGGTAGTGATTTTAGGGCTGAAAATATACCATATTGCGGATGTTCTTCCAGCAATAACCAGCAAAATTAACGCATGACATTATGACTATTGCATTTTTCAAAAGGAGACAAGGCAAAAATGAAAATAGCAGCATCAATTGAGAACGCCTACAAGGTGTTGGATGGAAAGCGCCTGACGGAGAGCGAGGCGATGGAACTGACAGAACTTTCTGGCAGCGACATCCTTGATTTGGTGTCTCTGGCGAACAAGGTTCGGGAGCGCTTTTCGCCGAAGATAATTCCGTGCTCCATCATCAACGCCAAATCAGGAATATGCACCCAGAACTGCCGCTTTTGCGCCCAGTCGGCTCATCACAACACTGGCATAAAGACATATCCCCTGATGTCGCGGGAAGAGATTCTGGAAGCGGCCAGGAAAGTCTATGCCGAGGGTGTCCGCACATACGGAATCGTGACCAGCGGATTTGGCTTCACGCAAGTGGATGACCAGGATTTCCTATCCATTCTGGAGATACTGGACGTACTGCGTACTGCAATGCCAGATTTGAAGATTTGCGTTTCGCTGGGAGTGCTTTCGGATGAGACCGCAAAGGCACTGGCTGAACATGGGGCCTGGCGCTATAACATGAACCTTCAGACAAATCCAGAACGATATGCGGAACTGATTTCAGACACCCATACCATTGCCGAGAAGATTCAGACAATTCGTTTCCTCCAGAAATATGGCGTGTCAGTCTGCTGCGGGGGCATTTTCGGTCTTGGTGAGACCTGGCGTGACCGCGTAAAGATGGCCTTTGCTTGTCGGGAACTGGATGTGGACGGTATCCCTCTGAATGTCCTGCTTCCCATTCCAGGGACGCCGTTGGGAGGGCAGGGGATAATGCAACCTGGCGACGTCGCCAAGGCATTCTCGATATTCAGGCTTGTGAACCCCACGAAGACCATCAAGTTCGCGGCAGGACGCGAAACGGTGATGAAGGATTTCCAGGGACTCCTGATGCTCGCGGGTATGAACTCCTTCATCACGGGAGGCTATCTGACTACGCGGGGACGTTCCATTGAGGATGACACGCGCTTTCTGGAACAACTTGGACATTTTGCTGCGGGAGTATAGGCGAGGTTGTTTTTTAGACAGGGACGGCAAGGACTACTAGGCCCGAAAGGCACAATACGAATTATTCGAAAGTTTTTTTAGTCCTTGCAGTCCTGGTAGTCCTTTTTCATTAGCCACCATATTGGGGCGCTTTATGTTTCTTTAAGGACATGATAAACGAAGAAGAGCGTCTCGGCATTTTCGGGCTTGGATATTTCCATGTTGTAGATGTTGCACAGATCATGGCATAGATTCGGATGATTGAATCTAGCCTCGCGGAGTATGGCATCGGCAGGTGAGCCATTCTGGCATAGTTGTTCCCTTTCTCTGATTCCAATGCGTGCCATTTCCTGGTAGAAGTCCCTGCCGTGGCCACCTCTTCTGCCTTGAGCGTACTGCCAGACATGGGTCATTTCGTGAAGCATGATGCACAAAAGGCTTTCAGGTGTGATTCTGCTGCAATTCCGTAGGTTGAAGCAGATTCCTGGATAAGTTGTGCCGCCTCGCTGCAGTTTGGATGGCGTTGCGAACGCCATGACGTGGGAAGGTGTTTTGCGGTGATTCAGTGAAATGACGCACTGTGGCAATGTATCGTTCCAGCAAATGCGGTTGCATAGACTATAGAAGACGTACAACTCTCTATAGACATCGCCGAATCTCTGGAAATATTCGTGTACGGCAATGTTCATTTGTCCGCCTGAAGGCGTGGCTGCTGCCGCCCCCTGTCTTGGTTGATGTTCTCTGTTGATGACGTTTCGTTTCCCAAGTAGTTCAAGGCTTCTGGCAATAGTGGCGTTAATCTCATCCGTGCCATCCTGTAATGCTAGCCATTGCCCGTTCATAAGGCGGAAAGCGTTTTGCGGATGCGCCACTTTCTCAAAGAAATAGGATGTGTTTCCACTCTGGACGATGTTGCAGAATGCTTTGCCTGGAGCAATGCGCAGTCCACGACCACACATCTGTATGGTTGGCAGCCGCGAAGCGTCCCTGGCGAATATGCTCTGCACATCAGGCTGGTCAAAGCCCTCTGTCAGCATTGAGACATTTGCAATGACCTGTATGCGATTCTCCAGGAAAGCCTCTAGTTGCCGTTCCTTGTCGCTGTCTGCTGTGACGACTTCACAGACAATGCCTCCTGCCTGAAGTTTTTCCTGGAAATCAAAGCATTCGCGTATAGTCTGGAAGAAGACCAGGCTCTTGCCCCATCGTTCTGGCGAGGCAAGGTAGCATTCCGCCACGATGGATGAGTCATAGTGAGGCAGAAGATATGATCTGAAAGGACTGAGATAGCCCTCGCTGATAAGCCTGCCTATGGAACAAGTTTCAACCGTGTTCTGAAACGAGAGTTTCATACGGTCCGTGCGAAGTGGCGTGGCCGAAAGTCCAAGCGTCCATTCGTTATGCATCTTTTCGTAGAGAAGTACGCAGGACTGCGTAGCCTCGTGATGTGCCTCGTCCAGCACCACGAAGTCTGCTGGAGGCGGAATCTTCTCAAACAGGGACACAGGGCGTATGTTCTCCTGATAGAGGTCCATGTTGGCCTCCATGACCTGCTGGAGAAGATGGTGTCGAGGTGCGACCCAGTTCACCCGCAGGACACGTCCTGTATGCTCTTGAAGCCTGTGGATGATCTTCAGTGCCATCAGCGTCTTTCCAGAACCGACAGGGGATTCCAGCATGACGGACTTAAGCCCCTCCTCCTCAAAGCACTTCAGGCATTCGGCTACCGCGTCTTCCTGATATTGCCTGTATTCATAGTTCATCGCGCTGAGGCCTCCTCAAAGTCTATGTGGGAGAGGTGATAATCCCTTGCGTGGACTGAGTTCTTGTACATGTCCTCTAAGTCAAAACTTTTCGCCAATTTTTGACCATGGAAAATATGGAGAGGCGTGGTGTCTTTCAGCAGCTTCCTATGATGCGTCTCAAGTTCCGATGTGAAGTTTAGCAAATCAGCGACAGAGCAACCGACTGGAAGCAGGCTTCTCCTCTTCTCGCCTATGGAGGAGAGAGAGGCGACGCCGTATCTGGCGCATGGATTGTCGCCCAAGGTCAGCAACTGTTCTCTAAGGAGCATCTGGCTATGGCGGTTGCCAACGAGTTTGCACATCAGGTTGTCAACCTCCATTAATTCGCCAACGGAGGCCTTTGTGGCGTTTGCGTCAATCAGGCGTTGGTGCAGCATTTCAATTCCACTGCGGTTGTTGAACGAGCGCAGCAGCCTTGAAAAATGCATTCCGCTGTTGTCCTTGATTTCCATCTTGGTGCGGAATGACGCCTCCTGCACTACTGCGCCATTACTGCAGATTTGGCGGAAAGTCGCCAGGTTGATTTCAGGCTGTCCCATTCCATCCACTGGCACCTGGCAGGAAATCTGCACTTTGTAGTTACTGTCGCCTGGAATGTCCCATGATTCGTTGATGTCCAGCATTGCGTTAAGAACGCCGTTTGAATAATCTAGGCTCTGGAGTCGCTCATCGTTTCTAAGTATTTGAGTCACCTGATTTATGGGCAGTGGATTGCCCTTGTCCTCAACCAGGCCGAGTGCCGTCTTCTGCTGCCTGTCCAGCGTGACTCGCAAGGGCAGGTCGGGCTGTCGCTCCGCAGTGCGATATACGACCTCAAGCGGGGTGAACAGATTGAAGATGGTGTAGGGGACTTTCATGCGCGTCGCAAGCCCCTTGAGGAAGCGTTGCGAAAGCCTGTAGCGCTCGCCATCAACGATGATGCCCTGCAATGAGCCATTGTCGGCGTCCAGCCTTTCCACAAGGTCGTTGGGAGTGATGTTCATTACCTCGAATCGGCTTTGCATGTCAATGTCATTTTGTGAAATTGAGAAGTCAGAGCCAGGTTCTCCTCTTTGAAGTTCCCTGATGCGGTCAGCGGCATCCACATGTCCACAGTTTTCCACATATTCCAGCAGCGGGGTGCCTTCGTTGTCAAAGACATAAAGCCTTGCTCCAAAGTCATGAAGCAGTGACACAACCATTCCATTGGCGGCCACAAACATAGGGGAAATCCCCTTGTGGTCCGCAAGGTTTGGGTTCGCTCCAGCCTCCAGCAGTTGGCGGAGATTGCCTATTTGCCCTCGAAATGCCGCC
>JAFSTJ010000849.1 GCA_017450525.1 Victivallales bacterium
AATCGTTCGGTTCAAATTCATCGCATTGGCGGGCGACTTCATCTGCATCAAGCACGTCTCTTGTCGAGCCAATTTTGCTTTTTATATACTTTTTCATCAAAGCTGGGTCTGCACATCCCAGCGTGTGTAGGCGTACCATAGCCTGATTATAATACTCACTGTTATCTGCCTCAACAGCATTAAAGAATGTTTTGAACACATCTTCCAACACATCACTGGGAGTGGAACGAGGCGCGGTGATTCCTTCTTCCAAGGTAGTCAAAAGAGTATTGACTAGTTCTTTAGCCCTGGAAATAAGTTGCTTTAAGTGTTTCAGATTGTCTTTTGTGCTATCCTGCGCCGCTTCTGCTTCTTCGCGAAGGGAGGCAATGTCAAATCCTTTCTTCTGTTTGGCGTTGCCAGATTTCTTTTCGTCGCCGGTTGCAAAACTGCTTTCCATACGGATGATGTCATCCGTCAGGCCTTCGACGAGTTTTTCAGAATGATGCACGCTCGCAGTAAAGTGATTGAGAATATCGCTGGACAACCAGGCGAATTCCTCATTTAGACCATAGAGGGGAATAGATATCTGTTCTGTCATCATTTTGGCAAACATCCGTGCAGTCAGTTGTTTTGCTCCTTTACTGGATTGCTTGCCTGCATTTTCACATAAGACACTCGTATATTTGCCATTTAGGCTTTCCAGTTCCTTTGGCGACAAGGCATTCGTTGCCACCAGAAAACGCATCGCAATGAAACGGCTAAATACATTTCTCGTCCCTTGCTTCAAAAGCAAGAATGTTCCAGCAGTTGTTTTCAAAGGAATGGTGAGAACAAAGCACTTCAGTGCTCGCGCCAATTCGACTTTGAATCTTTTGCTTCCTTCTAGAAGGTTAGCATACTCCTCCTTCAAATCCAGCGAGACAGAAGAGTTGGCATAGTTGATGACCTCCATCTTCGTGACTTCGCCATGAACAACGAGCATCGGGATACCACAATCTATATTGAGGCAGACACTAGGAATAGGAGACTTTGTGCATTCCTTAAGATAGGCCAAAGATTGGCTGGTGGAATTCCCTTCCAGCACAACCACTGGCTTGTCCAAAATTCGCCTTGATGTGACGGCAAGCTCTATTGCTTCCTGGAACGCCGTGCAATGGGCTGACAAACCAGGAGCATTGGGATGCCCGGCAGCATTCAAGGCATCTGGCAATTCATCGCGAAGTAGCTTGTCAAGGTCACGAAGGGATTTGGATAGCTCATTGTCACTTGCGGGAGCTGTCTCGAGCACCCTCGAAAGGAGCACCATGAAATCGTTGGCTTCTACGGTCGTAATCATTATTTCACCTCAAGCAGTTCTTTCAAGGTGCGCTCAAGATTTTGAATGTCGGTATCAAAATCGGACACAAGACTATTCAGCTTAAGATACTCCATGTTCTCATCCCTCCATAGTCGTGCCATGGAACTGAGCATTTCGGGATTCTGCGCCTTCATGATGAAACGAAGAAAGTCTGCCGACGCCTTTTCTTGTTTGCCACAGATGATATCCAGGCTTTGTCGCATCTTGTCCCCATTGTCCCTGAATTGCTGGAGCAGGTCATTGTTATGGACTTTGCTTTCGGCAACCTCCGTAAAGAAATCTCGAATCACATGGCCAGTATATTCCTCATGCTTCTTGGACGAATATGCCGCAATGCCAAAGACGGGTGTTGACATGAGTCTGATATCGTCATTTGCCTTGTCGAGTATCTCCTTGCGAACACTTGCACTCCGCAGATCTGCCTTGTTGAAGACAATCAGTATTTTGCTTTTGATGTCCAAGCTGTCGATGAAGTCGATGTCATTCTGGGTCAGCGGATCATTGTCCATGTCAATCAACCAAATCAGGTAGTCTGTAACACGCAATTGCTCGAAAGCTCGTACCTTATCCGAGATAACCATGCGTGAATCCACATTGTCATCAGGCTTCGTATATCCAGGAGTATCTAGAAGCGCAATGCGCGAATCCAGAGAGTAACTGGGAGTCTCCACAATGATGGAATCGACAAAAGGGGCGCAGTTGATGCCATACTTTCGACGGAACTCGTGCGTCATGGCATCCAACGCTTCGCGGGACAACTTCCACGCATCCCCGTAGATAGTATTTGCCGTCAGGCACTCTTCCTTTGACTTGATGATATACGTGGGGATTGATGTCGTGGCCTCCTGTGCCTCTGGGAGCAAGTCCTTTATCCCTGATATGGAATTGATGAACGAGGACTTGCCCGCGCTGAACTTCCCTCCGAATCCAACAATTGTCTTATCGGAAAGCCTGGAAGCCTTTTGAACGACCTTAAGCCTTTCGCACAATGTCAGGAAACGGTTGTATAGGAGCAGTTCATCCGGCAAGGTAACTTCCCTGAATTTCTGGAAGAGTTCTTCTATGCCGTTGCGGAATCTGGCAATAAGCGGATTCTCATCATTTGCCTGTCCATGCCCCAGCAGTGATGCAATGAATGACACCGCCTGGTTGGGGTCGGCAATATAACAGTTGTCAGGTGGCAACTCGTAATTGCCGGACAGTAGATCATCCAGATTGAGGTCGTCGTTGTCTGCCATGGGATTACAGTTCCTCTGCCAAACTGTTCTTTTCCTGAACCAGCTTTTTGATGAAATCATCAAATCTCTGGATGTTCTGCTCCTTGTCCTTCATCATCTCTAACAAGGCTTCCTTTGTGGCCTGGAGTTTGGCGGCGATACTGTCAACGAATGTGGCGGCCTGTTTTGCCATGGTTCGTTTGACCTCTTCAACGGAAGAGTCGATTTGCTTCTCCATATCCTGCACAATGTCATTCAGGCACTCCACTTGAAGCGTATGAAGACCATGCACTTCCTCATTGGTTGCCTTGCCCTGCGGGTAATAGCTGTTGAGCTTGTCGATTGCGGCATGCGAATCGATGGAAATCAATGGAATGGCAATCTTCTTGAACACCGTCTCCAAAGGAAGCAGGATGTCATCCACATCATACTTATAGCCACTTTGCTTATATGCTTCCGTAATGATTCTGATGAGTCTGTTCTTGAGGTTATCCTCATTGAACAAAGAAGAGAATCCCTCGTCGGCATGGCTTAGGCATCTGTCTGCAAAGCCGCGGACATTCGTGATGACCTGTGCCGTATCGGCAACGTATGTCGTCTCGACAGTCGTATAAACGGTGTCCGCCTTGAACCAGTGGGTCTCCACGTGGGTATCTTCCGTTGTTCTTTTATCGACCTTGAACGCATCATAGTTTGCCATCTCCATTCCGCAGTTACGCTTGATACCTATGGCATTTTTCTCTGCTTCATAGCCGGCAGTCTCAAACAAGGCCTGAATCTTAAGACGCGAAGAGTTCAGGATACCCTCCATTGCCTCATAGCGTTCCTTAAGCTGTTCGGGAGAATCCTCTGACAG
>JAFSTJ010000850.1 GCA_017450525.1 Victivallales bacterium
ATTGCAAGTAAACTATTTCCTTGAACTATTTTTAGAGAGTTGAAGTTCCATGAAGAACTTTTTTACATTCATGAAGAGGATTACAATATGAGGCCAATTGTTTGGAGTTATGGGATGCAGAGCAGGGGTGGCTCTAGGATAGGGGAGCGTCCCGACATAGAAGGGGCGGTACAGGCATTTGCGGACATCGGTGGCAAGGAGGCGATTGTATTTGCCAAGGACCATACTGGCTTCTGCTTTTATCCCACAAAGATAGGTGTGGCGCATCCGAAGTTGAAGGTCAATCTCACCAGGGAGATGACGGAGGCGCTGCACAGGCGAGGCATGAAGTCCATTGCCTATTTCAACATTGGGATGGATGGCGAGGCGGCGCGGAAGCACCCCGAGTACAGCAGGTACTATGCGCCTGGAAAAAGGCTGATTACTGAAGACCACTATGCGGAGGTGTGCATATTCGGTCCCTGCTACAAGGAATACATACAGCCGCTGGTGAAGGAGATTTTCATTGAAAACGATGTGGACGGCATATTCTTTGACCCTACGGGCTGCTTCAATTACTGCTGCTGCGAGACCTGCAAGGAGCAGTTCAGGCAGGAATATGGCGAGGAATTGAGACCGCCACTTGACACGCCTGAAGACACGGCATACTGGGCCAAATACGGGAAGTTCCTGGGCGGGCGAATACGGAAGTTCATCGAGGACGTGCGCAATGAGATACATTCCTACAGGCCAGACGCCAGAGTCATATTCAACCACACGGGAGGTCCATTCGGGCAGAATGTGGACTGGCCAGGCGTCAATGACGAAGGCGGGATTTCTTGTGACCCGCTGGCTGCGTATCCGTTGACATCGCTGTTTGCAAACTACACAGGCGCACTCCCCAAAAAGGGTGATGTGTTCATAGAGCGCTTTGCACGATGCTGGGGGGACCGCTCCAATCTGGACGACTTGACCTTGCAGTACAAGTGTGCTTCCATCTTCATGTATGGTGCAGGAGCCTGCCTGGGAGACAGAATGCACCCCGACTGCTCCCTTGCGTTGGGCTCTGAACATGCAATGAAGTGCATTGGGAAACTCTGGAAGGAAATGAATGACCTGATTCCAAGCACTGCCGAACGGGACGCGGACATTGTTTATCTGATTTCAAAGACATATCTGGGCGGGCGTTTTGGCGAAAAGGCGGGATACAGGTACGGTGATGATGAATTGATGCAGCGGGATGTGATAGGTTATCTCGGCGGCTACAGAATGATGGTGGACTGTGGTCGCAGTTTCACTGTTGTGCCAGAATTGCTGCTGGACAGGCATCTGCGCAAGGGACGACTGCTTGTTGTCCCCACTCTTAAATGGATGAATGGCAATGTGGAGACAGCGGTCAGGCATTTTGTTGAGGAGGGCGGCAAGGTCCTGTTTCTGGAGCACGTGCCAGTTCTGGATGATGGCACTATACCTGACTTCATGGGCATTGCTTCTGTGGAGGACAAGCCATGCCAGCCTTGCGTGTATTTGCCTGACTGGGGCGATGAGCGGCCTTTGGATATGGAGCGTCCTCTGGTTGAAGGGGACATTCACCGCATTATGCTCTCCACTTCTGAAGCAGTGCAATTCGGCTATCCGCAATATGACCTTTCGCGCATGGGCGCGGGCTACAACTCATCTGCAGACGAGCCTTGGGACGTGCCGTTGCTGACTCACAACAGATACGGCAAGGGCGATGTGTATTTCCTCAACGCCCCCTTGTTTACTGACTACCTGGCTGGACATCCTGACCAGTTGCGCTGGACCAGGCTCCTGTTCAAGCACATTTTCCCTGAAGGGCGAGTATTTTTGGATAGCGATGGCGGCAATGTGGAAATGTCCTCATATCACTGTTCTGACAAGACAAGCCTGCTTATATTGCTGAATCATGGAGGAAGGCAGACGCATTTGATCAGAACCGTGTATGGGGAGAAAATCGTGGCGCCTCAGCCGATTTATCCTGTGGTGCTGAAATGCAGATGCAAATCCAACAAGGCTAGTGTCAAGGTTAATGGCGCAGAAGTGAAAGCGGAAGTCAATGCGAATGGCTTTGTGGAGATTAAAATCTCAATGGATTCGCTTTGGAAAGTGATTGAGATAACTGAACAGTGAGTTGAAATATCATTGGACATAGGAATGCAATGGTGCCTCAATGCACATACTGGGCATAGTCGCCAAGATAATTGCGCAATGACTTTTAACTGAAATCTTATGCGAAAAAAGCAAATATGCCTATTGCGGTGTTGCTGTTTTTTTCGTATAATTATGCACAGGGCTTTCTAACACGAGTTAGAGAGGCGCGGAATGTCTAAAATTAAGGAATTTTGTATAATTTAGTGTTTTAGGGAACTAAAAATGGAGCTTGTGACAATGAACAAGAAGAAAGGATGCCGCTTGTTTACACTGATTGAGTTGCTGGTTGTGATTGCGATAATCGCAATATTGGCGGCCATGCTTCTGCCAGCCCTGAGCAAGGCGCGTGAGAAGGCCAGAAGCAACAACTGCATCGCCAACATGAAGCAGATTGGCATTGGGCTTAAACTGTACATTGATGCGAATGACGACTGGATGATGTCCGCTGCAGATTTGTTTGACAAGTCATACAGCCTGCTTTGGACGAAGAAGATGTTCATGCAGGGATACCTGGGGTCGTTCACTGGTTCTCCTACCTCTCTTGACACCAATGAGTCCTTTGCGAAGCTCTGCACTTGCCCCAGCCTTCTGGCGAGATACAACAAAGTTCCTACAAGCGTCATGAGTTCCACCATAGGCGGCGACTGGAATGGGATGAAGTTTTTGAAGGATTCCAATGTGAAGACGCCATCGGAATTGTTCACTGCCACATTGGATGACGGCAACTATGCTCCAGAACGCCAGGTTAAGAATCTGCGTCCCTGCGTTGGGCGTGCCACTGGCAACCAGTATAGCACCAATACTGCATACTCCACCAATGTTTATTTTGTTTCATTCTGGGGAGTGCATGGTGACAGGGGCAATTCATTGTTCTATGACGGGCATGTGGCGACAATGAATGAGAAGGAGATGCTTGAGGCTCGCTACTGGGCTGACCCGCTATATGCGGCCTGTGTGAGCATAGCGAAGCCTTGATTGGGAGCAAAAAAGGAGAACACATTATGTTGAAGAAGATATTTGGAATCATGGCAATTGTTGCACTTACGGCGTTTGGGGCGGAGAAGGTAGCAAGTTGTCCTGACGGCTTCATTGACAAGGACAATTCAATTAAAATACAGTTTCGCCAGAAGGATGCGGACGCGCGTCAGGCCAGGCTTGAGTTCGAGGCCCGCATTGACTGGTCGTCGCTTGGCGGCTATGCGCCAGTGTTGACCACCACGATAAACGGCGTCAGAATACCTGGCAGGCGCCTGCTTAACAAGCCATTGCAGTTCAAGACACGCAGTGGCGGCGGTACAAGATGGACTCAGCCTGAAGGCGGCAGTTGGTATGTGATGTATTCACCTGACTTTTCCGATGCCATCAAGACCAACGAGGCCTTCATCTATGGCCTCTATGAGAAGGACCAGGAGCCATACCGCTTTGTGCTGGACATAACGGGGATGACACAGCACGTGGGTGTCAACGAGATTGTGCTTTCCTCTTATATGAAATGCTACATCCGCAATGTGTCTGTGGTGTTTGACGAGAATGCTATGCCACGCATAAACGATGTGGACAAGAAGAAGGCGGTAGCTCCGACTGGACCAGTGCCTGACCTGGTGGAAAAGGAGCCAGAGCAGATTGCAACCAAGTTGGAAAGGACTGCCGAGGGCAAGCTGCGCTTTGTCTCTCCCAATGGGACAATGACCATGACCTCACGCTTCAGCCTGCCCAAGGGCGGCTGGCTTGACGGCAAATATGCCGAGGGTGAAATACAGGAAGGCACGGCAAAGGTACGCTGGGAGACGGAGGAATACGTGGTGGAGCGCACAATAAAGGCAGAGAATGGCCGCCTTCATTTCACGGATGTCGTCAGCAACCGCCTTCAGAAAGTCATAGGCCTGAGGCTGGACAATGCAGTCGAGCTTCCCGCCGAGCCAGACAAGACGCTGTTCTCTGGACGTGAAGTCATGCTCAGGACATACGGGCCTTTGTCTGGGCAGCCCACATGCTGCGCAGTTTCTGGAGATGCTGTGACTGCCATCGTGCTGGAGGATGACATTCTGCGCCTACAGGGCAAATACTCCCGCTATGGCAAGACATTGAAGATGCTGGACGAGAATCTGGGCCTGGCACCAGGCGGCAAGCACACATTGGAATGGAGCATATATGTTATACCTAAGGGCGGCTACTATGCACTTATAAACAGGGTGCGTCGCGACTGGGGAAGCAACTTCCAGGTGAATGGCCCCTTCAGTTTCCCATACGGAGGCGGCTGCAATGGATTGCGCTTCAACTACTGGGACGCGAAGAACCCAGTGACCGAGGCGGCCACCCGCAAGTTCCTCAAGGACAGGCCAGTTGCGGAAATCATCACGCATGTTCCTGGCAACTACAGCATTGCACCTAAGGACGAAAAGCCTGGCTGGACGAAACTAGGGCATGGCACGGCATATTTCCTGCCAACATACGAATGGTGGCGCAATTCCACCAAAAACATGACTGCTGCTCTGCGCAAGTATGCGCCTGGCGTGCGCGTCCATACATATCTGCATAAGAACCTGTGCTCCGAACCAGGTGCGCAGCAGAAATACGCAGACAGTTTGGCGCTGGACGGAACCTCTCGCAAGTTGTTCAGTGACAAGAGTTGCCGCATGGTGCCGACCGTGAACAATTCCTACGGCAAGGCGCTGGCTGAAGTCTATAAGAGTTTTGTCAACGATCTGGATACGGATGTTTATATGGATGAGATTTGCTACGGCGTGAATCCCTGGGAGAAATATCCCGAATGGGATGGTGCGACAGTCATACTGGAGCCAGGTAGCAACAAGATAAAGGAACAAGTATCCATACCTAACCTCCTGGTCAGGGGCTGGCTGGATGAGATGATGGACTTTCTGGAGAAGCATGACCGCAAGCTGCTTGCCAATGGACCGCCCGTGCACCGCAAACTGCAGGATCGCCATGCAGTGCATTTTGTGGAGCAGTGCATGGGCATTGGTGGTTTGATGGGCATTCAACTCACATCGCCTGTGGGCTTCTGCTATAGCCATGGCGACAAGGGCTTCGAGCATTATCTGGAGGCACTGTCCTGCGGCGTGGTCTGCCTGCTTTATTCTGGCGAATGGTGCCGCCATTCCTTCCCGTTCACGCCAATTGAACTCAACGAAGGATACCTGATTGCCCAGGAGCGCATAATCACTTCCAAGTCTGGCATATTCGGTTGGAAGGACGGAGCGGAGGCCGCGGTATTCGCATACAATGAAAAGGGCGAGCCAATGCTTGATGAAGGCATGGTTGCGCATAAGGTGCAGGACGGCAAGCACAGCTACGAGATACGCATGCCTGAGGGGCGTCTGGTCATTCTGGTGCGCAAAGACCAATTGGATGCTGCGCTTCCAGTGCCGCCCCTGCCTGGGCAGGACAAGTTCGCGGAATGGAACCTGACCAATGCAAAACTGCGTCCCATGATTGACGAATACGTGACCAAGAACATTGAGGGCGTCGAGATATGCTCCAAGGAGACATACATTGACTATTTCCAGATGAAGGGCATTGATGCCAAGCCTGGCGACAAGGTGAAGATCACATGCAGGATTTCAGGCAAGGGCAAGGTTGGCATTGGCTTCTATGCATACAAGGAAAAGAGTTGGTCTGCTGTTGCCACGCCTCTCAGGTACTTTGAACTTGGAGACGAGCCTCAGGAAATCACGATTGAATTCACTGTGCCAGCCAATGCAGGCACGCTTCGTCCTCTGTTCCGCCTCAATGCCAATACTAAGTTCAAGGTTGCCAAGTACTCCTTTGGAGTTAACTAGTATCCTAGGATAATTACCATTTATAAAAAAGGTACACAAATGCATAAACCAAAATACGCGATGTTTTTTGATTTCCACACCCAAAAGATGTGCAAGGGTGTTGGAAGTGAATTTGACCCAGACAAGTTTGCAGGATGGCTGGCGGACTGCGGCGTGGACACTGTGGGACTTCATGCCAAATGCAACCAGGGCTTCTGCTACTATGACACCAAGATTGGTACCAGGCATCCCACGATGGCTGCTGGGCAGGACATGTTTGGCGATGCTGTGGCGGCTTGCAATGCACGTGGCATACAGGTGGTGGCGTATCTTAACTGCGGTCTTTCGCACGAGACTGCGGTGATGCATTCCGAATGGTGCAACATATCACCAGAAGGACGCATCCTGCATCCAGACATCTATGACATCGGAGAAGTCACGCCCTACATGCGTGTCATGTGCATGAACACGCCATATCGGGAGTATTTCTTCTCATTGGTGCGTGAAATACTTGAGAAATATCCAGTTGCGGGGTTCTTATTTGACAGTTTCAACGGTTTCCCCTGCGTATGCCCTAACTGCATCGAGCGGATGCATAATGAAGGCATTGACATACACGACAAGGACGCAGTTGCAAAATTCGGGCGCACAAGCGTCCTTCGCATGGGCGAGGATTTGTCCCAATTGGTGCATTCAGTGCGACCAGACGCCTACACATATTTCCTGGGCCTGGGAGCTGTGAGCAACGCCAAGCTTGCTCCAAGTTATCTGGAATGTGAGTGCCTGCCAACAAATCCAGCCTGGGGCTATGACATGTTGCCGATATCTGCGCGTTACTACCGCACGCTCAGCAAGGGCCCGCACCTGAATATGACTGGCCGCTTCTACAATTGGGGCGACTTTGGCAGCCTGCGCACTTTGGATGCCATTTTGTATGACCTGTATTTCGGTCTTGCAAACGGAATGCGCCCCGATTTGAGTGACCACATGCACCCGACAGGCAGGCTCTATGAGGGCGTATGCAAGCGTTGCAAAGAGGCGTTCGATGACGTGCGCCAATACGAGGAATGGCATAATAACGCGGAAAATCTGGTGGACATAGGCGTGGTGAGAGTAGATGGGTATAAGTCATCAATGGTGGGCGTGACACGCATGCTGTCTGAATTGATGATGCAGTTTGACTTTATCGACTTAAATGCCGACTGGTCAAAATACAAGGTGCTTATTCTCCCAGATGAAGTGAAGGCTACCCCAGAAATTGTGGAAAGGCTGAAGAAGCACTATGCCGCAGGGCGAGGCGTAATTGCAACTGGCCTGTCGGGACTGCTTTCCACTGGCGCGGACTTTGCATTGCCCGATGAATTCGGCGTGAAATACGTTTCGGAATACAAGGCTACGCCTGTGTATTTCAGCATGGCGGACGAATGGGCGGAGAACATACCAGAACTGCCCTTGGCAGTTAATGCGCAGGGATACAACATCGAGTTACTTCCTGGCACACAGTGCGCGGGACATCTGGTTGCTCCAGTGCTGGAGCATGCCTGGGATGGCGTGTATTCTTCATTCTATACGCCGCCTGACAAAGAGACGGCAACGCCATTTGCCACCTGGAATGGCCGTACTGCATATTGCTCGTTCAAGTTGTTCGCGTCGTACTACGAGGCCGCCTCACGTGAGTTGAGGCAGATCATTGCCAACTTCCTTGCCAGGCTCCTTCCTAAACCATTGCTGCGTGTGAACGAAATGCTGCCTACCACAGGGCGCTGCTTTGTCACCAAGCAGCCAGGCCGCTTGATGGTGCATGTTCTTCACTATGTGCCAGAGCTTCGTGGCAAGATGCTGATAGTGGAGAATGCGTTCCAGGCCACCAACGTGGAGATACGTCTGCGTCTGGATGGAATCAAGCCTACAAAATGCTACATCTGCCCCGACAGAAAGGCTGTGCCATTCAAGGTGGAGGATGATTACCTGGTGGCGACAATTCCATACGTAAAAGGCTATGCACTTTTGGCTGTTGAGGAATAAGCCATAACGCAGAGGCGTGGAGTTTTTTATTGAAAATCAAAAACAATAAAGGTAATTGCAAAACTATTGGCATTACAAGCCTTTACCGCTGGCTAAAGCCAGCGGCTCCGATTACCTCTCTAAAGCCAGCGGCTCCGATTACCGCTGGCTAAAGCCAGCGGCTCCGATTACCGCTGGCTAAAGCCAGCGGCTCCGATTACCGCTGGCTAAAGCCAGCGGCTCCGATTACCGCTGGCTAAAG
>JAFSTJ010000851.1 GCA_017450525.1 Victivallales bacterium
CTGGAGAAGACGAAGACAGAACTCTCTTTGGCGGAAAAGGAACTCAAGCGCCTTAAGGCATTGCTGGACAGGGAGATGATTTCTGCTTCCGAATATGATTCTGCTCTTGCCGTGCGGGACAATCTGAAGGCAGACATCAAGATCAACGAGGCCTCCATCGATAACGCCAAGGCAAACACAAAGCAGGCTAAGACCAATCTGGAATACTGCACAATCAAGTCCCCTGTGACTGGTGTGGTCATCGACCGTTCGGTGGACGAGGGGCAGACCGTGGTTTCCAACATGAATGCCTCCACCTTGTTCAAGATTGCGGCGGATTTGTCCAAGGTCAAGGTCGAGGCAAGCATACCAGAGGCTGATGTGGGGCAACTCAAGGTAGGGCAGACCGTGCGCTTCACAGTTGACGCATATCGCCGTCCATTTACAGGTACGGTGAAGCAGATACGCTTGGCGGCAGTGACTTCGTCCAATGTGGTTACATATCCTGTGATCGTCGAGGCTGACAATAAGAATGGTTTGCTTTTCCCTGGCATGACCGCTACGCTCTCCATCATAGTTGCGGAAGTCAAGGATTGCCTCTGTGTGCCAGCCGCTGCATTGCGTTTCAAGAAGAACGATTTGCCGCAAGACTTCAGATCCGCCGTTTGGCGCATGAAGCCCGATGGTGAAATTGAGCCCGTAAAGGTGAAACTCGGCATTAGCGACAGCATCAACTACCAGATTGACAGCGAATTGAAGGAAGGGGATGAAATCGCCATAGGCATCATGACTGAAGCAGAACTCAAAGGCGGTGGCCAGCAAGTGAACAATCCCTTCATGATGAGGCCGCCAGGAATGCGTGGCGGTAGAGGCGGCATGGGCGGTGGCAACCGCGGCGGCGCAGGCGGCGCAGGCGGCAACAGAGGCGCTGGTGGCGGTGCTGGCGGTGGAGCACGCTAGAATGTTGGCGCCGAGGCGGCACCCACATACAACAACATCAACGCCAGAAACGCAGTTCCCGCTAAGGCAACCTGAATGGGCGCCGCTTCAGCGCCCACATTTCGAACAAAGGAGCGACTATGCTTATAGAAATACAGGACATGTTCAAGACCTACAAGATGGGCGACAACGTTGTCAACGCCCTGAATGGGGTGTCGTTGACTGTGGATTATGGCGAGTTTGTAGCTATAATGGGGCATTCAGGTTCTGGCAAAAGCACAATGCTGAACATACTTGGCTGCCTGGACACGCCAACATCAGGCTCATATCTGCTGGACGGGCGGCAGGTCAGCGGCATGAACAGAAACGAACTTGCTACCATACGCAACCAGAAACTGGGCTTTGTGTTCCAGAACTTCAATTTGCTGCCACGTACAAGCGCCGTGGAGAATGTGGAGTTGCCTGCGATGTATGGCAACAAGATCAAGTCATCGGAACGCCGTGACAGGGCGATAGAACTGTTGACAAAGGTGGGGCTTGGGGAGAGACTCTGGCACACGCCTGCCCAGATGTCTGGTGGACAGCAGCAGAGGGTGGCTATAGCCCGTGCCCTTATGAACAAGCCAGCCGTCATATTGGCGGATGAACCAACTGGCAACCTGGATAGCAAGGCAAGTGTGGAGATTGTGGAGTTTCTGGCAAGCCTGAACGATGATGGCATAACCGTTGTCATGGTTACCCACGAGGATGACATTGCCGCCCATGCGAAGCGTGTTGTTGTGATGTCCGATGGCAAGGTGGTATCAGAAAGGAGCAATGCAAAATGAATATATTCATGATGTTCAAAGTAGTGTTCCGCGCATTGTGGCGCAGCAAGGTACGTTCTGCGTTGACTGCGCTGGGCATAATCGTGGGTATTGCGGCAGTCATTGCGGTCATAGCCATAGGGCAGGGTGCTTCGACCGAGATGCAGCGCTCCATCAACAGCATGGGGCATAATTTGGTGATGGTGTTCCCTGGAAGCATGCGCTTTGGAGGAATGCACATGGGCGCTGGTGCCAGAACGACGCTTACTGCGGAGGACGGAAATCGCATCGCGGAGGAGTTGTCACAGTACGTGATGGCGGTCACGCCGATGTTGCGCAGTGGCGTTCAGGTAGTCTATGGTGCCAATAACTGGGCCACCACATCCAATGGCGTAGGCCCTGCGTTTCCTGATGTGCGCGGTTGGAATATTGGCGAGGGCAGTTTCTTTGATGAGTCAGATGTCAGGGCAGGACGCCGTGTCCTGGTGATTGGCAGGACTGTTGCAGAGAATCTATTCGGTGCTGAAGATCCATTGGGGAAAACCATTCGCGTGAAGAACATGCCCTTCAAGGTGCTGGGCATCATGGAGAAGAAAGGCAGCAACTCCATGGGGCAGGACCAGGATGACATAGTGCTCATGCCTTACACCACATTCAAGCGCGTGCTGCAGAACAGCGTGTTTAACAATGTTAACCAGCTGCTGATAAGCCTGCATAGCTTGGATGACTTGGCGACCGCCAAGGAAGAGATAACGGAGTTGCTGCGCATGCGCCACAAACTTGGCAGAAAGGAAAACGACTTCACTGTCAGGGACATGACCGAGGTGGTGGAGAGCGTGACTAGTATATCCAGGCTGATGACGGTGCTGCTGGGCGTGGTTGCCTCGATTTCACTGGTTGTGGGCGGCATTGGCATCATGAACATCATGCTGGTTTCCGTCACCGAGCGCACCAAGGAAATCGGTCTGAGAATGGCCATTGGTGCCAAGCCGATGGACATATTGATGCAGTTCCTGCTGGAATCGATTGTACTGTCCTGCGCAGGCGGTATCATAGGTGTCGTACTTGGCGCAACTGGCGCCACCATAGTCGGCAACATAAACCATTGGCCCATATTAATCACGGAAAGTTCTATTGTGATATCTTTCACGTTCAGCGCGCTGGTGGGAATATTCTTTGGCCTGTATCCAGCGTTCCGCGCTTCTCGCCTCAATCCAATCGAGTGCCTCAGGTACGAGTAGAAAGGCATTGCTCAAAGGAGAAAACAAGTGAATTGCAGTGTTATTGAATACGGTGCTGCGCCCAGCATTGAAAAAGACAATGCGGCTGCGTTCCAGGCGGCTGTTGATGCCTGTGCGGCTGCTGGCGGCGGTATAGTCAATGTGCCAGCTGGCACATACGGATTGAAGAAAGTCAACTTGCGGGACAATGTGGAACTGCATCTTGAGGCGGGGGCGGTGCTGCATAGCCTTCTGCAACCCATACCGCAGGAGGGAGTGAAGTGCGAGGAGCCATCCGCCAACACACGGGAATATCTTCTTGGCGGCATTGGCGTGCACAATGTGGCAATAACTGGATTCGGGCGCATTGACGGGCGCGGCTATGACGTGTTCTGGCCGAAGAATGATGGCTATGAGCATCCACTGTATGGACAGCGCTACTGGCCGCAACTGCATCGCCCAAAGGGACTCGTGCATTTCCGTGAATCCACGGACATTGCACTGCGGGACATCACCATAGCCGATCCGCCATGCTATAATGTCTGGCTGCTGGGTTGCGACCGCATTGACATTTCACACGTACGCATCGATGCGGATGTGCGTGGACCAAATGACGACGGCATTGATTTGGACTGCTGCTCAAATGCCCGCATTTCTGGCTGCGATATCATTTGCGGTGATGACGGCATTGCGTTGAAGAGCGACATACATGAACTGGGCTTTGACAAGGCATGCGAGAACATCGTCATCTCCGATTGCAGAATCAGCACAACTTCGGACGGAATAAGAATCGGCTATGAAGGCGATGGCGCCATCCGCAACATAACTGTCAGCAATTGTGTCATCTATGACACGATGATAGGCATATCCATGATGGTGGCGATAAGCTATGACGATGGGCGCGGAACAGACATCTACAAGGGGCCAGCAATCACCGATGTCACATTCGAGAATCTGGTGATAAATGCGTTCCAGACCTTCAATTTCCAGTATTGCAAGACTGAAAAGAGCCAGGACAAGGCAATTCAGGGCTATCTGGACCGCATCTTCTTCCGCAACATCATAGCCAATGCAACGCGTGGTTCGTATTTGGGCGGCGATGCGGAACAGTTGATACGCAACATTGAATTCAGCGGGCTGCACATGACGCTTTCTGGCGAGATGGGCGCTGACTTTGTCAAGGAAGTGCCCAATCCATATCCACTTTGGAGCGACTTGCCATATTCTGGATTGCCGTATCCATTCTTTGTGCGCAATGCAATGGAAGTGCGCATATCCGCCTCCACTTTTGCCTGGGAGAATGCCACAGGCTGCTGGCAGTCCGAAGTATTCCGCGCCGAAAATGCAAACGTGGTGCTTGAGGATGTCAAGCTAGTGAATCCGCCACCCGAGGAAGATCCTGTTATTTTCCCAATAGGCGACATTGACGGCATTCCTTATTTCGAGCCGCCAGTTGGCTTTGACGAGCCCGCCGAAATGCGCCATGTGGTGGAGTTCTGCGATGCAAATGCGGAGGATTTGGGCAAGATAGATGCAAAGCCCAAGTGCCATATTGAGGCCAGCTTCATTTATGCGCATCCTGCGGACTACAAGGGAATGCCCATGCTCAACGCCTCATCCAATGAATGGAAGGCGGTGTTTA
>JAFSTJ010000852.1 GCA_017450525.1 Victivallales bacterium
CGGGTATCCATGGATTGCGTCTCTTGGAGGCGGCAAATACATGATTGTGTATTATCTGAATCAGCCAGGCTGTGATGGAACAGGCGGCATATATGCCACGTTAGGGGAGGTGAGATAAGATGCGTTCTTGGAGAATTGGTGAAAAAGAGGAGCAATATTTGCTGGAACTCCTTGATTCGGGTTTTCCTGGAAGCGGCAACGGCAGTTTCACAGGCAGATTGGAGAAGGCATTTGCCGAAAAGTTCAATTCCAGATATGCCATAAGCTTTTGCAATGGAACAGCGACTCTGCATGCTGCCCTTGTGGCCTTGGGAGTTGGGCCTGGTGACGAGGTCATAGTCCCCCCCCTGACCATGTCGAGCACATCATTGGCTGTGCTCCATGCTGGAGCCAGGCCAGTATTTGCGGATGTTGACCGCGAGACCTTTGTGCTGTCTCCCGCCGCCGTCGGAAACAGGATAAGTTCCAGAACCAAGGCTATAATGCCAGTGTCGCTGTACGGACTGCCAGCCCCTGTGGATGAATTGGAGAAGTTTGGATTGCCCGTTGTGGAGGACAGCGCAGAATGCTATTTGGGCAGGCTCAATGGCAGACTTGCTGGCACAATCGGCAGCATTGGTTCCTTCAGTTTCCAGAATTCCAAGCACATAACCTGCGGCGAAGGGGGCATGACCATCACCAATGATGAGGAATTGGCTCTTTCTCTGAGACGCTTTAGCAGTCTTGGCTACGGCCAAATCAGCGCGGAACCTGGAAAATCCAAGATTGATAAGAATGCCATTGCCAGCCCTGACACCATAAGACATACGCATTATGGCTTTAATTTCCGTCTTTCGGAACTCTGTTCAGCATTTGCCCTTGCACAGCTGGAGAAGCTTGATGAACTGGTGGAATTGAGGATTGCGTGTGCCGAGGCCTTCCGTAAGGCCGCCGAGGGAGTGTCATGGTTGAAGCCCCAGAGGACTCCAGTCAATTGCGTCAACAGCTATTGGACTGCGGCTTTTGTACTGGATACGGACCGTGTTCCGTGGAATCTGTTCCATAAGACCTTTATTGCAAATGGGGGGGAGGGCTTCTATGGGGCCTGGCGTCTTGCCTACAACGAGCCATGGTTTGCTGAACATGTGGAGCACGAGCCATGTCCGAATGCCGAATATCTGCAACCGCGGATGATTCAGATGAAAACCAATTACGGTAATGAAAATGAATTGAAATCCCAAATCGTGGCTTTCACTAAGACCATTGAACAAGTCACAAAAAGGAGTTGAGAATGAGCAGGTTTGTTTTTCTTATTCTGGCAGTTGTTTCACTTCTGTCCCTCGATGCGGCGGATTGGAAGTGCAAGGACGGAACAGGCTGCAACATAGTAAGTGATTCCTCTGCTGACAAATTGGACTTGACCATAAAACACCCCGAAAAGGTGACTTGGGCAAGGGAGGATGACCGTGGCTTCTTCCTAAATTACGCAGGAGGGGAAGTGACGCGTACCATGGACTCCAAGATGTTTTTTCCTGATGGCATAACGATTCATATTCAGTTTGCGGCCAACCTTAAGGAGGCGCCCAAGGAATGGCTGCCTCTGATTACGGCAATCAACTATGACAAGGGATATTCCGTCTGGGTTAAAAAGGACGGCAAGCTGCTTGTCAGTTTTCCTGGAGCCAGCAATTGGTACAGGCTAATAGATGCCAAAATACAGAATCTGCGCGACTATGATTTGAAGATCATTCGCGGGCAGGAACGTGTGCAGGTTCTTCTGGACAACAAAGTAGTCGCGTTCTACGAATCCAAGGGGAAGACCAGAAATCCAGCTGAGCGCTTTACGTTTTATCTGGGTGGAACAGGCGCCTGGCCCTTTCACGGAAACATATATTTCTGTTTAGTCAAGCCTTTTGTGCCGGGCACATTTGTTGAAGGAAAACGGGACGAGGACATCAAGGGAAATCCCTTCCCTGGCAGTGAAATCAAGATGCTAAACAACATAAAGGATCCAGAAGGCACTGTTCTCATAAATGACTTCAGCAAGTTCACTCCAGAGCCAAAGCCTACTAAAAACTATGCGGACATAGTGGGATGGAATCTGCGGGAATGCAATTTCTTCGCCCAAAGCAAGGGGGCTCTCTTTGCACCGTTGAATCCAGAGGAGAAGCTCATCTCATACAATCCAGGCGTCAAGGGCAATTATGACGTGTATCTGGGGTTGCGCATAACTAGCGCAATTACGGATATGATGGCGGCAGTGCCCGATGAAAAGAGCATATACCGTGTTCAGATTGGTTCGGCTGGGTACAAATTCCATCCAAATACAGAGGTACTTATCGCCAAGAATGTAAAGATGGACGGAGGCAGGATATTCTTTTATCCAGGAAGCAGGATGTTCCTTGGCTACATAAAACTGATTCCCTCCAGCAATCCCCGCAAAATTGACTATCCAGTATGGAAATGCGTCACTCTCACCAAGGAAAACCGTACATACATGGATATGAACAATGAATCGGTCAAAAAAAAGATTGAGAGCGGCTTCTTCAAGGAACGCACTTTTGTGGGGCCGGGCAAGACTGCAGACGTCAGGGCAACATCAAGGAAGCGCGGATACGTGGCTTTCCCACAGGATTGGATGGATTTGTGCTTTGAGCATGTGGCACCAGCCAAGGATCCAGGTGACTTTACCTTGACCGTAAAAGCGGCACAGGGTGAAATTGAACCAGTCACTTTGGGTGTACATGGCCTTGAGGATTGCGGGAACATAAGCCTCAGTGGCTGTGAGGCTTTGAAGAAGCTGGGCGTGGATGTGGATATCACAACTATCTTGTCTATACCGAAGAAGACCACAAACTACTGGGGCAGTTCCGAATTCATTGTAGGTCCCCAGTGCCTTGAACGTACCAATGTGGCGAATCTTAAGGCTGGCAAGACAAAGCAATTCTGGCTGACTCTGAAGGTGCCTGAAAAACTGAAGGCAGGCAAGTACAAGGACATTGTCACCTTGACTAGCGCAAAAGGGAAGCATGACATTCCTCTTGTGCTGGATGTTCGCCCTTTCAGGCTGGCTCCAGTCAGAGACAAATGCATCAGCCTTTGGAGCAATTACTTTACGTTGTCTAGGGATGAGAACACTCTACGTGAATTTTCAGAGCATGGCCTGAATCTCCTTGTCATGGAAATCGCTGAAATCGCGTCTATATATCGCGATGCCTCTGGAAAATTGCAGGTCAGCTTCGATGAACCAGAGGCGGTCAAGGCCATTGAAATGCTCAAAAAATATAATTTCAAGGCCTTAGCACTTGTGACATACGGGCGGCTTTTAACAGCCACGCGCAATGCTCCCAACGGAGCCGAGGAATACTGTGATGTAGTCCATAAAATTCTTGCACATGCCAAGAAGAACCAATGGCCAGAGTTATACTTTTACACCAAGGACGAGGTTTTGAGCTCCCCTGAAAGACTTCAGGATTCTATTTGGGAGGCTGACCTTCTTAAGAAATGCAATGCAAAGGTTTTCAATACCCATCTATGGTACAAGACCACACGTCCCTTCCAAAAGGAGGTGGACCAGTTGGCAAAGAATGTCGATGCATTTGTGGTACGCTACAATTCCAGATCTCTCTGGTATGTGGATTCGTGGCAGGAAATGCAGGATGAGTGCCAAAGGCGCGGAACGGAACTGTGGTCATACAATGCGGATGGTGCCGTGGTTTTCGCCCAGCCTGCCATGAAGCGTTTCTCCTGTGGCTGGTTCTTCCATACACTGGGAGACAAGGCAAGGGGACAGCTTTTCTGGACCTATCTGATGTTCCATGGCTCTCCATACACAGACTTGGACGGGGAAGGTGAGAACTGCAAAACAGACTGGTGCTATAAGTATCCTGAATCCCGTTTCCACAAGGGTGGCTTTTCCATTGACTATGAGGCCATGCGCGAAGGCGTGGATGACCTGAGGTACATACTCACCCTGGAAAACTCCATTGCCAATGCCAAAGAACGTGGAGCGGACACGGCCTCGGCCGAAAAGCTGCTGGCAGATTTGAAGGGCAGTTTTGACCTTGGACCCAATTTCAAGAAGAAGTCGGTGTTCCTGAACTCCTTTTTTGAGAAGTCATGGGTTGAGAATGGAAAACGCTACTGCAGCGGTCAGTTCAATCTTCCAAATGGCTGGAGCCTAGCAGACTATCACTCTGCAAGGGAAAAAATCGCAGAGGAAATCATCAGACTTAACAAATAGCAGAACTTCTGGCTGCGAGCGTTTGTTTCGTTGTTAATCAGACTAAGGAGAACATAACTGTGGATAATTGGAGAATTGACAAGTCGCTGGAATTGCAGAACAAGGCTGCCAGGCTTATCCCTGGCATGACGCAACTTCTGAGCAAGCGGCCTGACATGTACAGCAGGGGCGTATGGCCCGCTTACTTCAAAAAGGCAAAGGGCTGTCATGTCGTAGATCTGGATGACAATGAGTACATTGACTGCAGCATCTGCGGCATAGGTGCAACCGTGCTGGGATACTGCGACGATGATGTTAATGCCGCTGTGCTGGATGTGGTGACTTCTGGAAGCGCCTCGACTTTGAATTCGCCAGAGGAAGTTGCATTGGCTGAAAAGCTCATTGAACTGCATCCATGGGCTAAAATGGCGCGTTTCGCTCGCTCGGGAGGCGAGGCGATGGCGGTGGCAGTGCGAATTGCGCGCACATATACGGGCAAGGACAAGGTGCTGTTCTGCGGATATCACGGCTGGTTTGACTGGTATCTGGCAGCCAATCTAGGCAAAAAGGACGCACTGGACAAGATGTGGCTAGCGGGGCTTCCCCCGAATGGTGTTCCAAAGGGCTTGAAGGGCACAGCCTTGCCGTTTATGTTCAATGACATGGCATCGCTAAATGCGGCGCTTGACGAGGCGGGCGATGACCTTGCTGCCATTGTGATGGAGCCAATGCGCAATTATAGGCCGAAGGCAGATTTTATGGAGGCTGTCCACAATGCGGCTTCAAAGCGTCATATTCCGCTGATTATGGATGAGATATCCGCTGGCTTCCGAATCTGCAATGGAGGTGCCCACCTGAAATTGGGTTGGCGGCCAGATATGGCTGTGTTCGCCAAGGCCATGGGCAACGGTTATCCCATTTCGGCGATAATCGGCAAAGAGGATGTGATGAGCGCAGCACAGGAGGCATTCATAACCAGCACAAACTGGACCGAGCGCATCGGTCCAGCCGCCGCGCTTGCCGTAATTGATAAATTCATTGCCTGTGATGTGTCAAGGCATCTTGTGGCAATTGGAGACAAAGTCTGGCAAGGATGGGAGACTCTGGCTAATAAACATGGTCTGCAGGTTAGCATTGGAGGCATTTCACCCATGATACACTTTGCCTTCACTGAAAATAATAATGTCAACAAGGCCTATTTTGTTCAGGAAATGCTCAAGAAAGGTTTCCTTGCAAGTACAGGGTTCTACTCAATGTATGCACATGGTTTTGCTGACATTGACATGTATCTGCAGGCTTGTGATGAGGTGTTTGGAAAACTTTCCAGGCTCATCGCCAGCAATTCCGTTGAGGAAAATCTGCAGGGCAAACCCGCCCAGGTAGGTTTTGCCAGAATTAACTGAATGTTTGCATGACATCTTTGGAACAAAGCGCCAAAGTGGCAAATGCTTTTGCTTCATAACAAATAAGCTATGAACTTCACATACGATTCCTTGATGCCAGTTGCGGTCTCCGTGCCGATTGAGAAGCATTTGCATCGCACATTCCAGGGCATTCCTGGCATTGCACGCACGAGAGGGGGGCGGCTGTTCGTGACATGGTATGCAGGCGGCTGGTCTGAATGCAGAGACAATTTCTCTCTGCTGGCATTCAGCGATGATGACGGATATTCCTGGACGGAACCAGTTGCTGTGGTTGATCCGCCATTTACAGAAGTTCGCTCCTTTGATCCTACGCTTTGGTGCGCTCCAGACGGAAGAATATACTGGTTCTGGGCGCAGGGGTGCGGCTCTAAAAGCGGAATCGTCGGCATTCTTGATGAGGTGTTTGACGGCCTTGAAGGAGTGTGGTATTCAATCCTTGAGAATCCCGATGCTCCAAAGAGGGAATTTCGCTTTTCTGCACCCCGCCGCATTTCCAATGGCATTATGCTGAACAAGCCTCAGGTTTTCTCCGATGGAAAGTGGGTGTTGCCTTGTTCCCTATGGAGTCTGCCGTCAAATAATAGGAAGATTCA
>JAFSTJ010000853.1 GCA_017450525.1 Victivallales bacterium
ACGGTGCAGGTCAAGCCCAAGGCAAAGATGAAGCTCAATTGCTTTGAGTTGCGCTTCCCTCTTAAAAACGAGATGATAAAGTACAGCCGTACAATTGTGGACAAACGCCGCCGCGCACTGGGAATGTCCGACTGCTCAATGCCTGCTGGAGAAGGCGAGATTGTCCCACCGCATCTATGGCTGCAAAAAGGGCGGACGCAGGGCTACCTGTGGCTTGGCGGCATTTACCGTGGCCTCTGCCTTGTGACCGATTCGCCGCGCAACTATTCTCTGGACAAGGCTGCGTATGCCCAGAAGATGGAGCGCAAAGGGGATGTGTTCACACTCACGCAGTACATCGTGAATCGCCCCACCGAGTGGGAGAAGCCATTTGACATTGTGCTTGGTATCGAGCCGACGCCCGTGAAGCCCATCAACGATAAATACCGTAGGCTGTCCCAGCACATGTATGACTATCCGCCAGCCAAGGGGGCCGACGTGGGCGGCTACTTGCAGATTACACAATGGCCCATGGGCTACCAATATCCCATAAACGCATTCCCCAATGGAGACAGGATGGAGTGGGAACTGCCGCTCAGCACTCGCGGAAAAGCGCCTCTCAGCAGAGAGGAGCTGAAGAAGAAGGCAGACGAGTATTATGCCAGGCATCGTAACTGGGCCACTGCCAATGCGCCATTGTGGACGCTTCACCAGTCGGCCGGGCGCGTCAGGGATTTCAGGCGATTGTGCAACAACTACTATCTTATGTACCACAATCCAACATTCTATTCTGATCGCTGGCCCGAGGCTGAAATGTACAAGGCGGAATGGCTGCCTTACGACTATCCTGTCGATGATGCCAGAAATGAATATGTGGCATGCCTGACGCATGAATACATTGACAAAATGCTCTACGAAATGCATGAGCATATCCGCGCTGGCTTTGACGGCATGAACTTCGACTGCTTCGTCACAAGGGCCAGCGGCGGATACAACACAGTCTCCGTCGGGGCTGTGCGGGACAAGCCAGGCAAAGTTCCGTTCCTGACGAATGACAATATGATGTATATCGCCCCCGATGGCATCATTCCCAGCACCAATATCCTTGGCTGGCGTGAACTGACAAAGCGCACGGCGCACATGATGTACAAGGAAGGCCGCCTTACGTACGGTGTTCCTTGGGTGGAGGTCCATGCCACATTCGCGCAAGTCGCGCCTATGCTGGCATTTTGCTCGACTGTCATCACAACTGAATGCGGCGGTCTTGGCGGTGATTTCCATGACCGTTTCCCAGAGGGGTATGTCCTGGCTGATTTGGCTGGAACCCAATGCGGCATAGTGCCTCGTACCATTGTTAGCGTAAGAGGAGCCAATCCCAATGTGGCGATAAAGGATGAGATCACCTCGCTGATTTCCTGGTCATTCGCATACGGTACCATGAATCACGTTGACCAGGGCGTGGCAAGAGGATATGCGGAATACCAGAAGGCCAGAGACGAGGTGTATGAATTTGGCTTTGGCAAGCCTGATGAGTGCAAGACGCTGGTATTCTACGGCAAGGAGAAGCAGCCTGTGACCTGCGACGCCGAAAACATAAGGACCACGCAGCTGATTCGCCCCGATGGGCAGGCAATGGTGATGATAGGAAATCTGGGCGAAGCCGTAAAGGCTACCTTTGACCTGAAAGGCCTTGGCTATGGCAAATGCGTCATAACCGATGTGTTTGCTGGAAAAGTCATACCCACTGCGGAAATACAGATTCCTCGCCATGGCTATGCCCTGCTTAAGATACAGCGCGTTCCATAACGCTGTGGACAGTGGACAGTCTGGTGCGCGGGGCGAAAGCCCCGCGTTTGGTAGGCAAAATGCTATCTGCGGCTTTCGCCGCAGACACCCGACAATCCACTG
>JAFSTJ010000854.1 GCA_017450525.1 Victivallales bacterium
ACTGGTCAAAATACACGCCGCCTAAATACACGGAATTGGCGACCTCCGCGATCTTCACCAGTACATTCTGCCATTCCTTGCTGCCAGGGCACATCACCACGTAGGGAATACCATATCGTTCCAGATAGACCTTGCCATTGCTCTGGAGAATGCCTCCAGACTGCGCACCGCTCTCGTCCTTTCTGATTTTATCGTTTTTCCCTTCGTCAAAGCCCCAGAGACGCCCGTTCACATAGCCTTGCAGGGATATTCCCCTGCCCCGCAGCATTTTGTTATCCGCATTTTCTGGCAGCGCACGGAGTATCGGTGAATTGTCATCTGACACTTTTTCCCAGCGGCACCACCATATCGCGTAGGGCAGTTCAAAATAGTCGCGGAGATATAGTTGCTGCGGATTGGTATTGGAGCTTCCAGCAAGCCAGAATGTGTTGTCCCTGTACCATTTCGGAGTGTCTTTGCGTGGCAGTTCCTTCACAAACCAGTCTGCCTTTTTACCGAGGAAATCCTTGTATATCTGGCCTGCCTCAAACCAATCGCCCCTGTAGGACTGGAGCACTGCGACACCTGGACTCCGCCAGGAATTGCCGCCTTTTGCACCAGCCTCGTATGGCACGTTGTTGCTCCATTCATAGCGCAATGTGCCGTTGCGTCCGTTCACGCTATGTGTTCTGAAAGCGCCGTCCGTGCCTTCCAACGCCGCATAGATGCCATTTTTCTGCTCGTCAAAATAGCCGATGAACTGCATTGCCGAGCGTGCGGAAGGGTAGTTGCCTGAAATACCAAGGGCAGTTGTGGGCGATTTGTAAAGCACGCCTGAAAACAATGGAAACACCAATTGGTCATTCTTGCCTGGCAACTTTGTAATGGAGAACTGCGGGAATTCCACCGTCCCCAGAAGACGCCCCGCATCCAGGTTTTCCACTTGCAAATCCATCTCAGTCCTTGCGCCACTGAAACGTATTCTGGAAGTGCAGATGAATGCCCCTGGCTTCTTCCACACGGCATTGAAAATGTATGCTCCACCCTGACTTATGGGTGCGCCCACATCAAGTGTCACATCCCCATCGTAATTACGAACACGCCTTCCACCATGCCGCAAGGCCCAGCCAAAAGGGCGCATCCCCGTGATTTCACGCCTCCCAACTGCATCGTAAATGCCAATTACTGGAGATATGCCACGTACCTTGCCTTGCGCCATGAACAGCCCATGCCCATCAGTCACCAGCAACCTGAAGCAGTCCTGTGCCTTGTTCCACTCCTGTGCCAACTTCTCCAAGTCCAAATCCTGCTTCAATGCCCCATTATTGCAAAGGTCCGCGACAATTTTCTGGTCATAGCCAGTAACTGCCGACCTTTCCAGGCAGGAAAGCAGCCATTTCGCACAGTCACCTTTTGCGTTCTTCACAGCCTCAGCAAGCGCAGTTTTAAGAGGCTCGCCAATCTCATGCTGTCCTTCTGGCAATGCCTTAACCTGCGGTGACGAAGAGGCCATCTTGGCGATTTCCGCCTCGCTCAATGTGCGCATGAACATTGCGGCGGAGGCAATGTCGCCGCAAAAACCATAGTCACCGACGGTGCCATTTCCGAGAAACACCGCCTCATCTGTGCATATAGGTTCAGCATAAAGGAAGAACTTGCGTGCCTGCAACTCTCCATTGCAGTAAATGTTGACATAATAACCGATGTTTCCCTGTGCCTTTTCATTGACACGCTCGAATGTGAATGCCAGATGGCACCATTGCCCTGTTTCGGGAAAAGCCCCCTCCACCACAGCCTTGTTCCAGTTGACGCCGTTTGCCTGGTTCACGCAGAAACTCATGTTGAACATG
>JAFSTJ010000855.1 GCA_017450525.1 Victivallales bacterium
CAGTTTGCGCTTACGGGTTATGTCGCCGCCATAGCATTTGGCAAGCACGTTCTTGCGCAATTGGCGCACGTCCTCGCGTGCAATGATGCGCCCGCCCACAGCGCCCTGCACGGCTATCTTGAACATCTGTGGCGGTATTGCGTCCTTCAGTCTCTCGCATATCATGCGGGCACGCTGGACGGCCCGCTCAGTGTGCACAATGGAGGCAAGGGCGTCCACTGGTTCGCCATTGACCAGAATCTCCAGTTTGACCGTGGTGCTGGGCTGGTATCCGTCAGGCTCGTAGTCCATGCTGCCATAGCCGCGGGTGACGGTCTTTAGTTTGTCGTAGAAATCCAGCACGATTTCGTGCAAGGGCATCCTTGCGGTAATCATGACATGCCGTGAATCCACGGTATCAGTCCTGGTGCAGATTCCCCTCTTGTCCATGATGAGGTTCATGATTTGTCCCATGTGCGTCGAGGGGGAGATTATCTGCGCCTTGATCATGGGCTCCTCCACGTGGTCGATGGCTGATGGATCGGGCATGTACTGTGGATTGTCCACCTCCTTCATGGAGCCATCCTTCATGTACACGTGATAGATGACGCTGGGGTATGTGAGCAGCAGGTCTTGATTGTATTCGCGGCTCAGGCGCTCTTGTACGATCTCCATGTGCAGAAGTCCCAGGAAACCGCAGCGGAAGCCCGCGCCCAATGCTACGGAACTTTCTGGCTGCGCCACGAAAGCCGCATCGTTCAGCCGCAATTTGGCAATGCTGAACTTCAGCGCCTCGTAATCCACTGCGTCCATGGGATAGATTCCGCTGAACACCATTGGCCGTACGCGGCGGAAGCCTGGCAGGGCCTCCTGGCACGGGAACTGCGCACTGGTTATGGTGTCGCCTACAAGGATGTTGCCTGGCTCCTTGATGGCGGTGATCACGTAGCCTACCTCGCCTGGCTCAAGGCATTTGCCTGGCTTCATGCCAGGGCTGAAATAGCCGATTTCCTTCACTTCCGTGGTCTCGCCAGTGCTGAACAGCTTGATGCTGTCCCCTGCCTTTATGCTGCCGTTCATTATGCGCACGTAGGTCACCACGCCGCGGTACACGTCATACACGGAATCATAAACAAGCGCCTGCAAGGGGCCTTCCTTTGTGACGGGGGCGGGTATCCTTGCAGCCACGGCCTCCAGCAGTTCACGCACGCCTACACCTGTCTTTGCAGATACTTGAAGAACCTCCTCTCTTGGTATGGCAAGAAGTTCCTCAATTTGCTCCATGCAGAGGTCTATGTTGGCGGCGGGAAGGTCAATCTTGTTGATTACTGGAATTATGGTCAGGTTCTGCCTGATGGCAAGATTCGCATTTGCCAGAGTCTGGGCCTGGACACCCTGAGCCGCGTCCACCAGCAGCAATGCTCCCTCGCAGGCGGCTAGGGAACGGCTCACTTCGTATGCGAAGTCCACGTGTCCAGGCGTGTCAATCAAATTGAACACGTACTGTTGCCCATCCAGCGCCTCGTAATGCATTCTGACGGGGTGGGACTTGATGGTGATGCCGCGTTCCTGCTCCAGATCCATTGCGTCCAGAATCTGGTCATGGAAAGTGCGCTCCTCGATGGTCTTGGTATGGAGGAGAAACCTGTCCGCCAAGGTTGATTTACCGTGGTCGATATGGGCGACAATTGAGAAGTTGCGTATTTTCGAGATATCGGAAGCCATATATTTATCCTTGCCGTTCTAGTTTTTTCAGCATATACAGGCCTACTGCCTGATATAGGACATTGGGTATCCATATTATAATTTCAGGATGTATGCCTGAAACTTTGCGCATTGCATTTGCAAGCATTGTGAATGCATAAAAGACTACTGCAAGAAGCACGCATACCAGCAGGCCGACGGACAGCTCGGAGCGGCGGCTCCTTATGCCGAAAGGAAGGCCCAGCAGCAGGAACGCAAAGGGAGACAGTGCCATTGCGAATCTGGAATGGAGGTCCAGCACCATTGACGTTGTGTCTCTCTTTGCCATGCGCGACTGGCTAATTTTTCCGCACAACTCCTTGACATCCAGGTATTTTGCCTTGCGCCATACAGACCATGAGCTATGCCTCTTCTCCATCAGTAAAATTGGCAATGATATGCTTTTGGCCGCCATGAACCTGGTGTCCTCTGGCTTTGGGGGCGTTTCCAGCGAAAAATCCGTTATGCAGGTATTTCGCAGATTGAAATCCACAGTGCCTTTTTCCACGTCAAATACCATGGAGCCTGATTCTGCGCAAATGTCCTGGCAGCGAGGACTGCCTTTTTCGCCGACGATTATATGTACGTCCTTGAGCTCCTTGCCATTGCGGCTTCCGATGCGTAGCGAGCACATCGGAAAGGCATTTGAGAATTCTCCTGGCTCCAGCAGATTGAGAGGTGTTTCAAATAGTGCCTCGTATCGTAGCACCTCGGAACGGTAACGGCATACAGGCGCGAGCCAAAGGGACAGCCACAGGCAAATCAAGGTGAAAACTATGCTGATTGCCAATGCAGGAAGCACGGTCTGCCAAATGCTTACGCCCATGGACTTCAAAGCAATGATTTCACTGTCCGCAGACATGCGACTGAACACCAGGACGGTGGATACCAGGAGCGCAAGTGGTAGGACAATGCGCAGTACCTCAGGAAGCAGAAGCCCTATCACCTCAAGCAAGGTGGATAGGGGGACTCCCTTGGACAGCAATTCGAATGCCTTGTAGAAATGGCCTGACAGCAGCACAAAAGTCAATATGCCCAATGCCATTCCCGTTGTTGCAAGCATGTTGCGGGCTATGTATGAGTTTATGGTCCTCAATATGATATGCCTATGTTGAAGTGAACACGCCCGCTCTTGCCGTCAAGATGGTCGTATGCAGTTGAAATGGGATAGCCGTAGTAGATGCTGATTGGCAATGCGCGGAACTGAACGCCGAGGCCAATGCTGTAGTTCAGTTTGCCGAAGTCGCATTCGTCCCACCATACGTTGCCTGCGTCCATGAATGTGCTTATGAACATGAAGTCCTTCACTGGTTTGATGATTTCCACCGTTCCAGTGAACATGGAGTTGCCTCCCATTGGATCTTTGTAGCAGTCCACAGGAGCCACGTCTCTGCGTTTGAAGCCTCTGATCGTGCCGATGCCGCCTGCGAAATAGCGGTCGAAAATCGCCACTTCATCGCCGTCGGATGTTGAATATCCTGCATCCAGCTTAAGCACCAGGTCTCTTATGAATGGAGTATAGTTTGTCCAGTTTATCGAATAGCGTCCGTAGCTTTCATAGCTTCCAAGCATCTCAGTTACGTATTCGCCCTGGATTATGAACCTGGAGCCTCTTGTAGGATAGTTGAAGGCATTGCGTGTGTCCCTGGTCAGGCGCACGAACAGTCTGTTTGCCCAATAGGTGTCCTCTTCTTCTGCCAGAATGTGTCCTTTTACGAAATCGCCTTTTGTCATGGCGGAGCTTGGTTTATGGGTATCCACATCAGATATTTTCACATGCTCGATACGGTAGCCGACGCCAAAGCGCCAGTTTTCAATATGGCTGAGGCCAGGAACGCGGAATGAAACTGGCCATGACAAAGTCTGCCCGCCGCCAAGGTTGCGCTGGTCATATTCATCCTCAAAGCGCTCCCTCCAGAACAAATCCGTGGTAAGCTCCAGTCTCCTGTCCAGGAACCATGGCTCGGTAAGGGAGATGCTTGCGTTGACAACATCGTCACCAACCTGTGTTCGTACGCGGAAGCGCTGTCCTGCGCCCTTGGGTGGCCAGTTGAAGATTCTGCTCAGGTCAAAGTTCGTTTCAGTGAACTCGACGAATGCGATTGCCGAATCTTCGGTGGAGAATCCAGCACCCAGTGAAATCTGGCCAGTCGCCTTTTCCTTAAGGTCGATTTTCAAATCCTTCAGCGCTGGTTCGTCAGTTGCCATGGGAAGCATTTCAACTGTCTCGAAGTATCCCAGGTTCATAAGGCGCTGCTTGGATGCGCGCACTTTTCCCATGTCGCCCAGGTCGCCAGGGCCAATCACAAGTTCGCGGCGTATTACCTCGTCCCTGGTTATTTCATTGCCTGTGATAACCACGTTGCGGACGTTGCTGATGCCGCCTTCAGTGACCTTGTAATGCACATTGACTATGTTTTTTTCCTTGTCCTTTTCATGAACGGGATAAAAGCGCAGATCCATATAGCCCAGACGCTCGTATTCGCCGCGCATGGCTTCCGTGTCAGCAGATTCCCTGTCCACATCGTAGAGGTCGCCTTCCTTGGTGGTTGCCAGTTTCAGCAAATCCTCTTCCTTGAAGCGCACATTGCCTTCGACGGACATCTTTCCAACCTTGTACTGCCTGCCTTCCTCCAGAACAAAGGTGATTTTGATCCACTTGCCGTCCTCAATAGGTTCCTGCTTGACTTCAGTCACTGCGAAGTCCAGGTATCCTTTTGTGCCGTAGAGGTGCTTCAGCTTGTCCTTGTCCAGCGCCAGATTCTGTTCGTTGTAGTAGTTGCCCAGACGCAGGATGTAGCGCCACCACTGGCGGCGGGTGACAATTTCGCTGCGCAGCTCGCCCAGGTCGAAGGCTGTGTTGTTTTCAAAGTACACCTGCTTCAGCTTGTAGCGGGTTTCCTCGCGAATCACGTATGACACATCCACCTTGCCGTCTTTTTCTTCTGAACGTGTGCTTGTCACAGTGGTGCCATAGTATCCTGCGTTGCGGTATTTCTGCAGCAGTGCCTCGCGGTCCGCGGCAAGTGTCTTTTCATCAAGTATCTGTCCTGGCTCCAGCTTCAGAAGCTTGACCAGTTTCTTGGGCTTGTAGATGTTGGCCCCCTTGATGTAAATATCTCCCACAACTGGTTTCGGCTTGAGAATGAAGGTAAGTATGACCTTGCCGTCCTTGGCCACATCCGTGGTGATGCGCACATCGTCGAATTTGCCGCTTTTCACCAGTCGTCCAATATCCTCCGACACCACGTTGGCTTTGAATTCGTCTCCAACCTTGGAGACCACCGTGTATGAAACAATCTGCTCCAGCACCGACAATTGCACTCCGCTGGACTTGCTTTGAACACGTATCTCACCCAGCTCCACTGCAGTCAATGCAAGGCAGCCAAGAAACGCCAATAGTACCATTAGGTTGCGCTTCAATTTCATTTTGAAACCTCCAAGGTTGATTGTTATCTATTAGATGTTACAATTTTGCCAATTCAGCTGAGCTGTCTGCCACAAGAAGCTCGCTCATGCGGCGTGTGAATGCCAGCGGATCCTCAGGTGGCATCTGCGCGGTGAGCAGTGCCTCATCGTAAAGCAATTTCGCGTATTCCTCCACTTTTACCGTGGCGCCTTTCTCCAGCAAGCTGCGCATTGTCGCTACCAGCTGGTGCTTGGGATTGAGTTCAAGGATGCGCTTGGAGGCAGGCGTATCGGGATTGATGGACTTCATCACGCGCTCCATCTGCACGCCCATGGCATATTCGTCACCCACCAGGCAGCAGGCACTTTCAGTCAGGCGCTGGGACAGGCAGACGTCCTTCACCCTGTCGCCTAGAGCCTTCTTCACAGCCTCCAGCAGGTCCTTGTTGGTTTCTGCATCCTTCTTGCGTTCCTCTTCCTTGGCGGCCTTCTCTTCGTCAGTGTCCAGGTTCACATCGCCCTTGGTGATGCAGCGGAACTGCTTTTCCTTGTATTCTGGCATCTCGCCCATGATCCACTCGTCCACAGGGTCTGTGCAGAATAGCACCTCGTATCCCTTTGCGGCGAATGCCTCCAGCTGTGGTGCGTTCTTGGCGGCCTGGTATGATTCCGCCGTGATGTAGTAGATTTCCTTCTGTGCCTCTGGCATCCTGCTGACATAGTCCGCAAGGCTGGTCTTCTTGCCTTCTTCCGTGGCGGTGCTGTCAAACAGCATCAGCTCTTCCAGGCGCTCCTTGTTCTCGAAGTCAATGTGTATGCCTTCCTTTAGCACAGCGCCGAATGCGTTCCAGAACTTCAGGTACTTCTCCGCATTCTTTTCCTTCATTTCCGCCAGTGTGTCCAGCACCTTTTTCACAAGGTTCTTCTTGATGAGGCGGATTGTGCGGTTCTCCTGCAATATTTCGCGGGACACGTTCAGCGGCAGGTCCGCCGAATCAACAACGCCGCGCAGGAAGCGCAGGTATGAGGGGACCAGCTCCTCGCACTTGTCCGTGATGAATACACGGCGCACATAGAGCTGCACGCCCTTGTCCTTGTTCTCTGGCACGAACATGTCGAAGATTGGCTTTTCTGGTATGAAAATCAGGGCACGGAATTCCGTGGTGCCCTCCACGTTCCAGTGAATCGTCTCCAGCGGATCCATGAAGTCATGGCTCACGTGGCGGTAGAACTCCTTGTATTCGTCCTCGGTGACCTCGCTCTTTGGCTTCTGCCAGATGGCCTTCATGGAATTCAGGGTCTCCTCGGTGATGGTGACTTTGGGCTCGGCGCCCTCTATGACCTTGCCGTCCTTGTCACGGGGCATTTCCTCGCGGCGTATGTCCATGCAGACAGGATGCTCCACGTAGTTGGAGAAGCGCTCAACTGTCTTGCGCAGCTTCCATTCGTCCAGGAATTCCTCGTTTTCCTCTGTGAGTTTGAGTATGATGTCTGTTCCGCGGGTGGCCTTCTCTGCGGGGTCGATGGTGTAGAAGCCGTCCCCTTTGCTGGTCCACTTGAAGGCGCTTCCGCCTGCCTTCCTTGTGATGACCGTCACTTCGGACGCCACCATGAACGCCGAGTAGAAGCCGACGCCGAACTGCCCGATAAGCTCTGGCGACATCTGGTCTTTGTTGGCCTGGAGTTGTTCAAGGAAGCGCTTCGTGCCTGAACTTGCGATGGTGCCAATGTTCTGCTCCAGCTCCTTGTCGTCCATGCCAATGCCGTTATCCTGCACGGTCAGCGTCTTTGCTTCCTTGTCAGGTATCAGCTTGATCTTCCATTCAGCATTGTCTTCCAGGATGGACTGGTCGGTCAGCGATATGAAACGTGCGCGGTCGATTGCGTCCGATGCGTTGGATATGAGTTCCCGCAGGAAAATCTCCTTGTTGGAATAAAGTGAGTGAATGACCAGGTCCAGCAGTTTCTGAACCTCGGTCTTGAATGCACGTTGCTTAGCCATAATTTTTTTGCCTCTCAAATTGTTATTTGTATTTTTACCTGTGCTTTTGCAGGTGAAAGCCCACGGAGGGCTAAAGCCCACCGCTACGATATTTTAGAAATCCACGTTGATGCGCACCTTGGGGAATGCCACCAGTCTTGCCATGAGCATTATCTCAAAGTCGCTGTTGTCCCAGCCCATGCCTAGCCCCACGTCCCAGCAGTGCAATCTGCGGCGCAGTATGTACCTGTGCTCGGATAGCTTGCTCTTGTCAAAGTCATATTCCGCCTCGATTTCCAGCGAGGTCAGTGGATTGATTGGGACGAACAGGCGGGCGTTGACAATGTCCGCAGTTTCAAAGCGCTTCTTCAGGTAGGAGCTTTCTCCGCTGAAATCAACCAGCGAACTGCCCATGGACCAGGTGCTGCGGGACAGGTGGTCGTTGCGGAACACGTAGCGGATGGCGAAATTCAATTTCTGCTCCTCTCCAAAGCGCAGGCCAGTTTCACCGCGCTGTATGCGGCGTTCGCCTGCGTCATATACCATGGCTGCCCAATATGCCAGGTCTTTCCTGGGTGTGAAGTCCAGCCTGTTTCCCAGGTCACCTGGGTGGCGCTCCGATTCCTCGCCACGGTCGAAGTGGAAGTCATAGTAGGATTGCAGGCGCAGATAGGTGGAGGCGCCTTCCTTGCGCCTGGTGACCAGTCTCTGGTCCAGGCCAAAGCGAACGAAGTGCTGCTTGTCCAGTCTGTCCACTTCATCGAAGTAGTAGATATGGTCCCTGTCATGGGACGGTTCTGGAGCGTATGTATAGTTGATGTATGGCTCCAGTACGTGTTGCGCCCCATTGAGGTTGAGTTTCTCCAGTTTCCAGTCCACCCAGTCGCTACGCAGGCTAGTCTTCCATTCTCCGCCGAATTCGAACGCCAACCTTGCCACATCTCCCCCCTTTGCGTCGTAGTTTTTCAGGAGTGTCTTGGTATATGGGTGGTCTGGATCGTCCACATCCAGCATGTTGGCGATGTCATTGTCAGTAAGTTTAGTCTTGCTGGAACGGCTGTAGTATGTGGCGGCGATTCCAGCCCTTGGCGTAAAGGAGCCCAGATCGCCGAGTTGTATGGGCCTGTACAGGAAATGCTGGTAATGCGCTCTGAAGCTCTCGTAGTCATTTGGGTCCTCGTACAGGTCGCGGTTCTCGTCCAGGAGGAACAGGCTGCTTCTTTTCCTGTCGAAGTTCCGCCATTTCAGCGCGTAGTACCCCATGCGGAACGAGGTCTGCTGCTGGAAGGATGTGTCCTTGATGTTATGCCTGGGCATCTCGAAGCGGTATTCTGGCAAAGTCTCCACTACCGTGTAGAAGTCGTTGAGGCGAGGCCGTATGGCGAGGCCTGTTGAGAAGTTGGGCGTGTCCATATTGAAGTCCAAGTAGGAGCGTGGTTGCTCCATGCGGCGGTAGTCTCTCCTGAACCAGTCGCTGAGCATGCTTATGTCGCTCAGCACATCCAGGTTCAGTCTCATGTCAAGGCCTTCTGCCAGTTCCTCGCGTAAGTATGTGTTTAGTCTGTAGCGCTCGTCCTTGCTGTTGAAGCGCCTGTCGTAGCCATGCTCGGTTTCAGGTGGGTCGCTGTCCAGAATGCCATACAATTTCGCCTTGAACAAGCGTTTTTCGTCCTTGTAGTCAATGTCGCTGCCCAAGCCCACGCCCCGCTTGCTCATCAGGTCAAGATATAAGCTGCCTTCGCCTTTATCGTCGAACTTCTTCACACGTCCTATTCTTAGGTACGCACCTTTTTTGCCAGAATAGCCTGGGTGAAAAATGTAGCCGCTGGTGCCATCCGTGGTGCCCCACAGATATGGAAAGTAGAAAACAGGCACGTTGCCGAACTTCAAGAGTGCGTTCCATGCGCTGAACGTGTGGTCGCTGAAATAGTTAACGGTGCTGGCGGTGAGCCTGTAGTGGGGCTCGTCCTTGTCGCAGGTGCTTAGCCAGATGCTGGTACTGGTCACGTTGCCATTGCCGTCGCCGCTACCGCCTTCGCCGCCACCATACCATATCGGAGATGACATTCTGTATGGACCGAAGGACAGCGTCCGCTTGTCCAGATTTCCCTTGATTGCAGGGGACTGCCAGCTGCCGCCATCGTTGGCAAGGCTGACCTTCACGTCGCCCGTGGCTGTGAAGTCCATGGTGCCTCTGTTCAATTCAACTTTGGCTGCGGTCAATGTGACGTCACCATAGTCAATGCGCACATTGCCTTCCGCCGTTAGCATGTCGCTCTCCTGGGCGTGACTCACTGTGTCCGCCGATATCTTCAGTTCCTGCGCTTCGCCCACGGGATTGTTCACCGCGCTTTGCGCCAGAAGGCAGCACAGCAGCAGAAATGCCAGCAGCCTGAATTTTGTTGTCAGTGTTTTCAACATTATGTTAGGTGTGTTATAAAATTGGCGTAATATATATCTACAACTAATTATAACAAGACGAAA
>JAFSTJ010000856.1 GCA_017450525.1 Victivallales bacterium
AGGACTCTTTTTCAACGTGGCTTCCGCTACAATCGGCAATCGAATAAACATTTGAATGTAATCTGATTCCAAAGTGCCCCAATGTATCAGATTTAGGGGCTTTTTTTGTGTCTTTGCACTGCTATATTAAAGACGCAAAAAGTAGTGGGCGGCGCGGAACTTCCAAAACGGGCCAGAAATTAAGAACAAGTCATGCCCGTATGTGGCGTTCCTGCAGCCGCTGTCCTTGAACACAAACCCGCCTGCTAAAAAAATGAGTAATATATATTGCCGCCTTGGAAAGGTTCCCAGGCTTGTTTCATTCCCCTTTAAATTGGATACAATCGGCTGGACAACGAATCAGGCTCTATCCCAAGGAATGTATCTTCCCGACAACTTTGTATGCATTTCCTTCTATCTTAAAAAGTACAATTCCGCCATAAAGAACGACTACATTAAATTTTCCTTCCTGCCAGTCAATACATTTACTGGCGGAAAGGATGTTCCGCTTCACGATGAGATTTTCTTCAGTTATAATCCAGACGTCACGGATGCGCTGTGCAAACTGTTCGGCACAAAGGAGAAAATGATATTTTATGGTGTTCCTTTCAATGAACACATTCAGGAAATCATCAAAAAAATACGTCAAAGACTGGATGTTCATAATGATTTGGGAGTGGCTGATGAACTGGACACGCTTGCAATTCATCTATTTACCTCAATTCTCAAGGCGGTAAAACAGGAAAACAACAATGGGAAAGTACCTAACATCAACATTTTCGAGATAGCCGAAGGCCTTAAAAAAGGGCAGGAACTTAACTCACTTATCCGCAAATACGGCTTCAGCAGGCGCAACTTCTATATCCATTGGAACAATGTATTCAATCTTTCTCCTGTAAACTTCAGACTAAATGAACAACTTTCCGACGCCGCTGACATGCTCAAGGAAACTGACTTCTCAATAAAGGAAATCAGCGAAAAATGCGGTTTCTCAAACCTGGTGTATTTCTACAAGAAATTCAGGCAGAAATACGGGAAGACGCCTACGGCATTCAGGGCAGAAATGTTTAACATGCGCGGTGTCTAAATGTCTTTGATGGGCAAATTCTCTGCTCTTCTGCACAATTGATGAATATATTGCACAATTGATAACTTGTTTTTATCCTTATTTTATGGTAAAATTTACGCAACTAGAATCAATGTTGTAAATTTATTTACACAAAAGAATAAGGAGAAGACAATGAAAACTCAAAGAAAAATTAATTCATTCACGCTGATTGAGCTGTTGGTTGTAATAGCCATCATCGCTATTCTTGCGGCCATGCTACTGCCTGCACTGAGCAAGGCACGCGCAAAGGCACGCAGCATTTCCTGCGTCAGCAACATAAAACAATTGGCTCTTTATGTGCAACTGTATGAAAATGACCATGACGACATTTACATGCCCAGTGTAGCAATGTATATGTACTGGGGACATCTTCTTTTGAAGGGAGGGCAATTCAAAGGCGTTGTTAATGAGCGCAGGGGAGAATTCATTTGTCCGGAAAAAGCTAGCCAGACTGTTACCGTTAGTGGCGTTGAACGCAAATTTCCGTGGCTTGATACAGGAGAGTCATACCACTATGGCATGAATTCGCATTTGCACCGTAAAGTCACTGACAATTCAAAGCCAAATGTATTGAGAAGATACGGGCAGCCTAAATATCCTTCAGAGATAAGCAGCCTTGCAGAGACCAAAAAAGTCCCTGGCGTGGATAACCAATGCTACTTTTTCTCTGCTGATGATGGAAACTCAATGCGTCACTTGGACTTCCCACACAATTTAGATCAAAATGTGTCAGTGGCATACGCCGACGGCCATGCCGTCAGTGAGCATAAGAACCCTACTCTATATCTGCCTTCTGGCAATCCAGCTCCATGGCAATATAAATCACGTTTCTGGGCATACTATGGCACATGGAGCGCAGATGTTATAAACTACACTAAGGAAAATTATAATTACTATTAAATAATATCAAAACTTTCATCAAAATGCGCAATGGGAACTTTCATTGCGCATTTTTCGTATATAAGGTCCTGCAATTGTTACCAAAGAACTCTTTTTCCACCACCCATCAAAAAAACGGAGGCGCTCTTCATGCGACGCATTTCCCTATTCCTGCTTCTGCTCTGCACCGTTTCCTTGAGTTATGCCCAGGCGCCCGACTACCGCCCCGCATTTGACAAATCAGACGTCAAAGGGAAAGTCAACATCCAGGCAAATCCATGGTTTCCGATGAACAAGCAGCCCATCCACGATTTGGGCGGGCCAAACACTGCATGGATCCACCATACAGGAAAGAACCTCTGGGGCCAGGGAATGAAACTGTGCGAGGAATACGGGGTAGACGGATGGGACGTGGAGATCAACGAGCCTAGCGGCTGGCTTGGAACATTCAAAACGATGCTGAAGGAGGCGGCTACCGTAGGCAGCAAAATCCAGTTCGGCATGTTCTTCGGTTGCTACTCCAAGACACCTGAAGCAACGGCAAAAGGCATCATCAAGAACTTGGACCAGATTCGCGAGGAACTGAAAAGCAGCCCCAATATCGCCCGCATCGGCGGTCGTCCGCGGATTGTCATTTACAATCCCGGCAAATATAAACCAGAGCAATGGAAGGGAATCATTGATACCGTCGAGGCGGAGTTCGGCCCCATGGTCTGGCTGGCCGATCTCCACAGCGAAAAGCGCCTAAGGGATTATCTGCCATATTTTGACGGCGTCAGCAACTACGGTTCATCGGGCATCGCCAATCAAAAAGAACATGCTGTGGCAGTCAACAACGTATGGAAGGACTATCCGCAGAAACTCAACGAGGGTCCCATCCACAGTACATACACATGCCACTACCACATGGGTGGTCTGCCCGTGCCATTGAGCCAAGGCTACCGCGAAAGTTGTGACATCGCACTGGGAACCAATCCCGATTCACTCATCGTGACCAACTTGTTTGACCACTACGAGAACTCGCTTGTCTATCCCTGCTACGAGCGCGAGGACTTCATGCTACGCTACTTGCAGTACCGTGTCTGCCGCTGGCAGAACCGTCCCTTCCCTAGACAAAAGGAGCCAGAACTGGTGCTCACGAATTTCTGCCAGGTGCTGCTGGGACGCCAGAGCGTTGACTTCGAGGTGATGGGCTTCCCCATCAACGCAGAGCAGAAGGAGGTCACCATCCAACTGGAGATTTGCTCCACTTCTGGAGACGTGCTGAAGACCTTCCCTCCACGCAAAATGCGTCTGGACGATTTCCGCGTCGAAACCTATTCCGTGCCTTCGCTGGACCTTATAGATGAGCGAGGCATTGTGCCCCGTCTAGTCTATCATTGGAAAGGAAAGAAGTATGTATTCGCCAACTCCCCAATGACACAACTCACACCATCCATCCGCTCCTACAGGATGTACTGGGCACGCTCCACCAAGAACCAACTCAACCACAAGGGCGACGAAAAATGGAGCATGGGAGGATGCGCACCTGGCCAGACCTTTGTGCCTGACGCAACTGGACTGGCCGATTTCAAATCATTCATCACACCCGTATTTGGCGGCAAGGATACGGACGGGTATCACCGCCACGGCATCCGCCGCGACGGCTCGGAGTTCTATTTCACCACCAATCCCCGTGTTTACCTCAAACAGCACCAGGTCCTGACACTCCCGCCAGGCGGCCAGGCTCTGCACTGGTACCATATCGAAATTGAAAACGGCCGCGGGCGGCGTTGGCAGAGCCTTCCCATCTGGACAGCGGACGGAACACGGACCGAACCCGTCAGCGTGCCACTCTGGCTTGCAGACGGCACGGTGGAGGACTTCCAAATCGAAGGCGCCAGAGTCCCCTTCTGGCACTATCCATGCCAGCGGGATGCGGGAAGAGTTCTTCTGGATGTTTCTGGCTACGGGCACCATGGTTTCATCAATGGTGGAGGATACGGCGGCGGCCATCTCGGCTTTATGGGCTACAACTACTACCACAACGGCCCCATCTCGCCAGACAAACCATCCATATACGCCCAGGATGAAGATGGGACACGCTTCCTGCGTTTCACAGGCAAAGACCATGTGACTATCATGGGCGGCACCGCCATGCCCTGCGCAGCCACATACGAGCTGTGTGTGCGTCCTGCCTCCCTCGGCGAGAAGATGGGTCTTATTGGCACAGGCAACAACCAGATGTCCATCAATATACTGGAGGATGGCACGGTAACCGCCTCACGCCGCACCGCCAACGAGGAAGCAGGCGGGCAGCCCGCCAAATCCCAAAACAACGAAATTGTCCGTTCGTCACATAAACTTGAACCAGGGAAATGGACGCGAATTGCCGTGACATACGACCTGCGCACCTTACGGCTTTATCTGGACGGAACCCTGGAAGACGAAAAGCCCAGCCGCCCCAACCGCGGACACGAGTGGATAAACCACCTCCTGCTTGGAGCCGCCAACAAATGGGTCTGGGAACCCATCCAGCGCTTCAAGGGCGACATCAAAGACGTGCGCATCTACGGGCGAAACCTCCAGCCTGAGGAATTCCTCAAGCAAGAGTAAGGACTGTAAGAAACTTCACAAATATCCCATAACTATTACGAAGGGACGAAAGGGACTAATGGGACCAAATTTCTTGGTTTTCGTCCCTTTCGTCCCTTTCGTCCCTTTCGTCCCTGCAGGCAGTTATTTTTACACACCAAGGTACTGTTTCATTGCCTGATTCATCTGGTTATAGGAGAAGCCCATCTTGTTGGGCGTGTCTGGACTGCATCCATATTCAGTGAGCAACTTATAGTTCTCATACTCTGCTTTCCGTGAAGAACAGTACATTGGAAGGCGGAAGAAGAAGTAGTGCCAGACATTGTTCCCCGCCGCGTCCCTGAAGTCCGCAATGGCACTGCTGTCCTTGGAGATGATTCCCCACAGCACGGAAAAGAGAGTACCATCTGATCCAAACAGTATCGACAAAGGCAGAATGTACTTTATAGGCACCATCTGAATAACCCTGTCCAGATCTCGACCCAGCATCCGGTCAAGAAACTCGTACGATTTTGCAATGACAAGACCATAGAAAACCTTCCCGCAATCGTCCTCGGACATCATGCCCATCCCAAGCATCAGCTGTTCGTACGTCAAAGCGTCTTTATCAAGCATATTCCTGATGCGCAGGGGAATGACACTCGCCAGATGAATGCGGCAACCAGCCTTGCCCCAATAAAGGCAATCCATAATCTCGTCTATGCTGTTGCGAAGATTCTTCTTCTTCCTATTCAAGGGCAAGGGGCGAGTGACAAGTCTATTGGCATCGCCACTCCTGGTCTCCTGGGAAGACTGGCTCTGCCCTTCCATCGCCAAGGCATTTATTGTCGGTCTCTTTCCCGTTGCAAGCCAGTCCGAGCAGTGCGTCATAATGGCATCCCAGTAGGAATATGAGAAATTCCACTTTGAATAGGGTACCAGGCACGGATATTTCTCGATCCATGGCGTATCTGCATAGCTGATTTCATTGAATCTATCCAGGCCATAGTGCTTCAAGATCTCAGGGAAGTTTTCGGCTATGCGCAGTATATCCTTGGGCGTCATTGAATAGATGTCACAATATGACAGCCATTCGGGATAGCGTCCCAGTATCCGTCCCAGAAACAATGGAGCGATTCTGTTCAAGTTGCATTTTTCGCGGAACTGCGGCTGGTTTAGCAGAATCGTCACCCAGGCATTGTCTATCAAGTTATCTGTCTTGAACCGCTCGAACAGTGATGGCTGGCACGCGATGACTTCTGCCTGATCCAGAGCACTCAACGTGCATTGCAATGAATCTTTCCTGAAGCGATCGCTCTCATACTTGTCGATAAATTGAGGCTGCTGGCTCAGCACCCTCCTCCAGTCATCTCTTCTCAGGTGTTTCCAAGGCTCATACTTGGCGAACTCTGGATGACGGGAAAGCAATATTCCCCAAAGTTTGCCCAAGGCCTCTGAATCCTTTTTGAAGAGAGACTTTCCGGAGGGGACGTAGCTGTCCAGTTCAGGATGTACATTAAGCACATCAAGCCACTGGTTGGCACTCATAAAGGAGAGCGTGATTTTCCGGGGAGCATGACGGATGAGTTCAGGACGCTCCATCAATATGTCATGCCAGGCAGACGAGCCCAGTTTTCCCCATGGGCACTGGTTTTCCAGTTCAGGATGGCAAATAATAGTCTCAACCCAGTATTGTGTTTCAAGATGTTCAAGGTTATTGCTCATAATGACGGCTCCCCATTTTTAAATTTCCAATGTGTAATTAATGAATAGTATTCCGTCTTGATAGACCGCCAGGGCATAAGCCCCGGCGGCCATTCCTAGCTCAGGCCACCTGTGTCACACAGCCAATGCGTGCGTCGGGATACTGCTCCTGTGCCAGCGAACGGGCCAGCCCGATGCTACGTGCCGAGATAATTGTTTCAATCATGCCGTGGGTCTTTGTCCATACCTGGACTTTGTACTGATGCATAGTGTTGCTCCTGTTGTTTGTCAATGTTTTAATATCGGATACTTCGGAAGGCCGAAAATGAATCGCAAGCGATAGCCTGGAGCCATACAGTTTTTCTTGTCTATGTCATTGGAATACCTCCTTTATAATATTGTCATTCACCATATTTGTTTCTCCTCTTTGGTTATTGGTTGTTGTCGTTTTCTATAATTGTATCGTTCCAACATGTTGTAAAATTACACCATGACGAAGATTTTTTCACAGATATCCCATAACTTTTACAAAGGACTAAAGAGACGAAGGGACTAAAAAGACGAAGGGACTAAGGGACTAAAGGGACCAAAGGACTCTATTTCTTGTTTTTCGTCCCTTCGTCCCTGAAAATAGCCGGCGAGGACGCCTACGGACTATCGCAAGGCACGCACTTAACGCAGAATTCCTTCTACATTTCCTACTTTCAAACATAAAATGCTGAA
>JAFSTJ010000857.1 GCA_017450525.1 Victivallales bacterium
ACGCTCCGTTGAGGGAGGCCGCACCCAATGCACGCTTCTTTGATGTGAACCCGCCACTGGTCTGCAAAGACATGAAAAAGACCAGTCTGGAAGGAATATTGCGTTCACTTCAGACAGGCGAAACGCCCATCACTGTGCCAGAGGACATTGCCAAAAAGGCGCTGGCATCAATACAGGCTATGCTGGCCGTCAAATGACCACTGGCTAATTCCCCTTTTAACGCAGAGGCGCAAAGACGCAAAGACGCAGAGAAAACTTTTGCCTTTCTTGCGTTCTTCGTATGGCTTGCAGAGGTCCTAGAGGACCGTTGATTTCTTGTTATTGCAGCGGAGGCAAAAAAGTTTTGCCTCCGCTGCAATAAAGGAAATCTGCGCTGCTTCAGCGCTTCTGCGAAGCCATACGCAAATCTGTGGCAATCTGCGTAAATCTGTGGATTAATGAAATCTCTGCGCCTCCGCGTCTCTGCGTTAAAGAGGCTCGTGACTGTTCAGCAAGCGTCACAGAATTGTAAAAATAATCTGTGTTTCAAGGAAAGCACTTGGTTCCAATGCCAATTGCAGCTGGAGGATTTCCTTTGACGGATCGCTTTGATAACTGGCAGTGGGCAGAAGAGTCAAGGTTGCTGGTGGGGTGGATATTTCCATCTGGAGGCTGTGCTTTTTGCCAGACAGCAGGATTTTGTCACTGGATCGCAATATTGCCTTTATGCCAGGTGCCAGGGTGAAGAGCAGTGTGTATTTGTGTTTGATGGGGGCGGTGATATTGTCTTTGAGGATGATGCACTCGTCACTGCACTCCATAGTCCGCTGGAATATGACGCCATCCCAGGCGGGAACATTTGAGGTTTCCTTTGCGGAGAACACATTCTGGCACCAGTCGTCGAAATCCAGTTCGGGATATGCGTCGAAGCCATAGACGCTGAAACTATGGGAGTCTGGGCAGTCATCTACCAGTAGTGAACTGTGGACTTCGCCCTGCTTGCAAGCGCGGAAACGTGGATCGTCATAGTTGCAGCAGCCAGGATCGTCTATGAATGCCTCGTCGTTGCAGTACAAAATAAGCGCGTTTTTGCCACCGTGGTAGTGGGAGAATTTGCCTGTGTAGTTTGAAACGTCTAGTGCGGCGTATAAAGTTTTGCCATTGAATGCAGCAAGCCCGCCTTGTTTCAGCAGAGTAAAGCGTTTGGCCGCAGTGGGTTCCATTTCCATAGAGGACAGCAGCGCATCCGATGCCAGTGGATATGCGTCGTTGATTGTGAGCGTAAGACCATCTGGGCGGCGATAGGCCTGCAATGCCTCGCCTGCAAGGCGTATTCTTTCCTTGCATTCAGCATCCATGTCGTAGCCAAAGCGTTGCGCCGCGAGATATATGTCGCGGGCATGCCAGGTTTCAAATGCGTGGTAACTAGGTGCGTTTTCCGCCAGGGTGCCATTGGCGAAGAAATCGTTCTTGATATGCCAAATGCCCCTTTGAAACGCCAGTTCACGCCACTTTGCGGATGTCTCGGTGTTTGGTTCCAGTGAGGCGGCGTGGAGCAATGCAGTCATGCGCAGTGACTGGTGGTTGCCTGGACAGTCGTCTTTGTCGCATTCCTGGGCATAAAGCACATTGCCATGAACGAGGAGACCTTCCACGATAGTGTCGAACTCGCCTGCTTTGAAATCTGCAATATCTTTTATGAAATATAGTGAATGCAGAAAATTAATGATGCGAGAGGCTGGCTGGAAGTCATACCACACATATTCCACATCTGTCTCGTCCTGGCTGTATTCTTCGAAGGATTTTCGGTTGTAGTCATATTCCATGCGGTGCTCCACGCGTCTCCAATGCGCTGTTATGTCCTCTGGAGGCGGGCAGGTCGCCAGGAAATTGAGCATGACCTCCTTTACCAGGGTGGCAAGCGCCCTGTTGTTTGTGTTCCATGCATGCTGTGCCAGCGGAACGAGAAAATAACAGCGGTTGATCCAGCAACTTTTTTCAATGGAGCGCCACCTTTCGAATTTGTGAAAGTCAAGGTGTGGCAGGTCGCCGAAGTCCGCCAGAACCTTTTTGTTCAGGACAAGGTCGCTTATTTCCGCGCTGTTAACGCTTCCCAGCAAGGCGCGGTTTATGAAGCCGCCACCACCATCGAATGTGTACAATTCTAGGAAGGAGTATTTGCGGAACAATGCATCATCCAACAGTGGGCGCCATTGAAAATTGCAGGCCATTCTGTCACCTCTGAATGTGATATTGAATGTGAACGGCAAAAACTTAATTTAGTTGCCGCTGTCGAGTCCAGCGTGGTTTACTTTCTGCGGGGCTTCTGTAGTGTTGGCTGCTGTCTCGTTGATGTCGAATGAGGAGATTACAGCCAACGAGTATGGCGGGAGTTCCAGGCTTGAGCCGTTGAATGTAACTGGTTCGCTGCGCCTGTTGTCATCGGTCATGAGGCAGTATTTCAGTTGCGGTGCATTCTTGATTTCCAGTTGCAATGTGCATTCCTCTGCATTGTGGTTGGCTATGAGGATTGCCGCGTTGCTGCCATCGGCTGCCGCCAGTATCTTGACTTTGGGCTCGGTGATTTCCGTCTGGCACTGGTTACCCAGTTTGTACAGGGCATTGTATGCCTTGAATGTATCGTATGTGGCAGTGGTGTGGAAACTGGGGAATTCATAGAGGCCACAATATGGGCGGGTAGGCAGGGCGTCGTAGTACATTGCCTTGTCTGTGTCCGAATTTTGCAGAATGGAGAATGCCGCGGCCACGAAACTGGCGCCGTAGTTGTTCTTCATTCTCACCCAGCGAACACCTGGCTTGGGATTCTCGTCCAGGTAGTTCCATTCGTTGAAGATGCTCTCTGTTTGGTTGAAGCCCTTTTCGCGTAGCGTCTTTGCCACATAGTCGCTGTGGATGCGTATTTCATCTGGATTGCAGGTGTAGAGGTGCCAGGAGTAGAAGTCCAGTGGGGCGGCTGTCTCTGGAGCCTTGATGTAGTCCAGAAAGTCATGGAACCAGGTGATGAATGACTTGTGGAAGTCAGGCATATTGGGGCGATTCACGGCATAGAATCCGCATGAGGCATAGCCACCCACCTTGATTTCGGGGAATTCCGCCTTCAGGCGGTTTGCGGCGATACGGTACAGGTCAAAGAACTGCTCCTTGGTGCCTTGCCACATGGGGGGATTTTCTGGCTCGTTCCAGATTTCCCAGTAGCGCATCTTGTAGTTGAAGCCATTGCCCCATCCCTGCGTGTAGTGGCGCACAATGCCAGCGCAGATTTCCGCCCATTTAGCAAAGTCCTTTGGCGGGTAGATGTTGTATGCCTTGATGCGGAAGTTGTTTTCTATGGTGCAGCCTAGGCGATAGAACACCTCGGTCCCTGCGGCATAAATGGAACTGATGTATGCGTCCGTGAAGGCGAAGTCGTAGGATTCAGGCTTGCTTGGGTCTGCGTCAAAGTTGGGATACACGTTGTTTATGTCCACGAAATGTGCGCCGCCGAATGCGCCTGCCGTGTCATGCAGGCGGCAGAATGGAATGCCTGCCTCCGCGAAGCCTGGCACCTGCCTGTTCAATGCCATTGGGCTGTTGTTTACTCCGTGCAGGGGCTTCATCTTGCCAAGCATCTGGCTGAAATCAATTTTCGCTCTGGTGTTCATTGTTTTCAATTTGTTTTGAAGATGTATTTTGGTTATTTAAAAAATGTGTTAAATTTACACAACAAATACAATATCTTCTATAACAGAATAACAATAATCTAGCACAAAATGGCAAACGAACAAAGCAAGCCCATTCAAGTTTCTGATGTAAGTCATCTGGTATTGCGTCAGTTCTGCAATGCCACGAAGGTGCCTCTTGTGTTGCAGTCCCGTGTTGCGCCAGCACCCAATGATCTTTGGCACGTACACACGGATTTTTGCGAACTGGTGATAGTTGTGAATGGAAATTCCAGCAATGAGTTTTCAGATGAAAGAATCTTGAAGATGCAGCCAGGGGACGTGGTGCTTATGATGCCTGGATCACTTCATCGCTATACCAAGATGAGGCAATTCAAGTACTACAATATTTTGTTTGCACCTGAATTGCTGGACATCATTCCTGGCTTTCTCTCGCAAATGCCGAATTATGAACTTTTCAGGCAAGCACCTAAAAAAGTGCCGCGTATGCTGCATCTGGAGGAGAGGGACTTCTCCAAGGCCGCTGCTCTTTTGGAAGACATGATGCAGGAGCAGTTGAACCGTTCCGCAGGCCATGAGGAGGCGCTTTTCGCCGATTTCTACCGTCTGCTAGTCAATATTCTGCGTTATGGAAAGACTTCAGGCAATGCCACCCGAAATAGCACGATTGCGTTTCAGTTGGGGCAGATCATATTCTATATGGAGGCTCATTCCAACCAGGATTTGAGCGTGGGCGGCCTTAGCCACCAGGCGCACATGTCGGAGAGCAGTTTCAGGCATCGCTTCAAGGAACTAACGGGGCTTTCGCCTTTGGATTACCTGATAAGGCTGCGCCTTCAGAAGGCTGTTATGATGCTGCTGCACAGCGATTACCAGATAACGCAAATCGCGCTGGAGAGCGGCTTCTCCGACAGTAATTACTTCGCACGGAAATTCCGCGATATATTCAAACGCAGCCCCAGGGACTTCAGGCTAAATGCCCTTCAGGGCAAACTCAACGTCAATGACGAACTTAAAAAACTGAATCTGCCTCAAACCTGAAATCTGCAACGCAGAGGCGCAAATTATCGGAGCCGTTGGCTGAAGCCAGCGGAAAAGGCTTGCAATGCCAATAGTTTTGCAGTTTAAAAACTGGTATTAGAAGGGGAGGCCTGCGATTTCCCGCGCAGTATAGAACAAGGATTTTTCCTGGAGCGTGCGGAGTTTGCCAGTGAATTTGATTGGGGGAACTGTTTCCAGAGAAACGCAGCCGTCAAACTTGATATCCTGCAAGGCCTTCTTGAAATCCTCCCAGTCGATTATTCCAGTATAGGGCACCCAGTGCTTGTCATTGGTGCCGTCATTGTCGTGGATATGCAGGGCGCGGAGCATTTCTTTTCCAATCATGCGCACTGCGTCTGCTGGATTAACCTTTTGTGTGGTGCAGTGTCCTGTGTCAAGGCAGATTTTGAGCCATGGGCTGTTGATTTCCTTTGCCAAATCGAGGCAGACTTTCGGTGGTGCCATTGGAAAGTTGAACATAGGCATGTTCTCCAGACAAATGATAACGCCGTTTTTACGGCCTTCTTCCGCAAGACGTCCCATGAAATCAAGATTCATGTCAAAAAGTGGCTGCAGTTCCTGTTCGCCGACACCCCAGGGCATAATGGGATGAATAACATAATTATTGCATCCCAGCAATGCAGTTCCCCGTATGGACATTGCCATTTTCTCAAAGCGTTCGGCACGTTCCTCTGGTGTTCCGTCCTGCGGTGGAAAACGCCATGGACCATGTGTCTGGTATATTTCCAGGCCTGCGGATTCAATCTGTTTGCGGTCGCTGGCAAGGCTTGCATCAAAATCGCTCTCTGTGCCATTGAACAAAGGCGTGTCCGTGTGAATGAAACGCTGGTAGTCTATGCAGTCATAGCCAATGGACTTGATGGTTTCATAAGCATTTTCTTGCCCATAACGCCTTATGTAAGGCCCGTCTATTGTGCCAATTTTGATCATTGCAGTGATTTATTTAATGTGGGCGCCG
>JAFSTJ010000858.1 GCA_017450525.1 Victivallales bacterium
ATACATGAACGGGTCGCTCAAGTAGTTGTTGCAGGTTGTGCTTAGCTGGGCGGTTGCGCCGACGCGCTGGACGGCCAGATGAGCTTTGACCGAGGTGGAGTGGCCGTCAACCCAGCCGACGACAGTACGTCCGCCATGAGGCGAGCAGATCATGCCGCCAGAACTGTTTTTGTCACTTGGTGCCCAGGTACGGGCGAAGATGTAGTAGCCGTAGCCCTTGTCCTGAGTGGATGGTTCGGCGGAGGTGGCCATGGTCTCGATGAAGGTAATGGTGTCGGAAGGTTTCTTGATTTCAGCCTGGGCAGCGGGAGACCAGTAATTTGAGGCGGAGGAGCCCAGGTCGATGTGGGCACCCAGCCAGAACCAGTTATAGCCATAGCTGACGCGGCTCGCGTTGGTACGGGAGATGCTGGCACCCTGCTTCATGCCGCTAGCATACGGGGATGACTGGTCGGAGGGGCACCAGAAAGGCGCAGATTCCTGCATGGCGCCGAAGCCCAGAAGAATCTGTCCCCAGAGTCTGCTGGTGGTTTCGGGGGCATACGTGTAGTAGTATGGGAAGAACATCTCATTGTACGAGTCAATGTAGAGCATCGTGGCCAATGAGATGGTTTTCTGGTTGTTGATGCAGGAAATCTCGCGGGCTTTTTCGCGGGCCTTGGCGAGGGCAGGTAGCAGCATGGCCGCCAAAATGGCGATGATGGCGATGACAACAAGCAGTTCAATCAGAGTGAAGCGAATCAGTTTCATGTTGGTTTTCTCCTTATATGGCTTAACTTATGTGATTGATAACATAATCCGTCAATAATTATACCATGCAAATAGGCATTTTCAATGGCAGATGTCAAAAAAACTTGAAAAAGAAGAGGTAAGACCGTAATGCCTCACTGGTTGATAACACTAGCTGGTTTTTCTGCGCCTTGCCGCTCCGCTTTGCTACGCGGCACGGCGCAAATGGATGTGGGAAAACGCTTATCCCGTGGGTTTCGCTCGCGCCGAAGGCGCTCGCTTCACCCACGGCTATGTTCTTGCCGCCGCTAACGCGGCTCATATCAATCACTGAGGGATTACCAAATTGCATTTATTTGTCATAACCGGCACTTAATCTGCTGGGACTTGTGCTTTGTGGCGTACTGAAATTAGGACCTTTAGACACTACACAGATGCACACGATGGCACGCTCATGCCTTGAGCGTTTTTTTCGTGTATTTGTGCGGGTAGTCCTAAACCTCAGTACGTCACGAAAAGAAACGTCCTTATACAAAATCAAGGAGACTATGAGTATGCACCAACAATTAACTGACAATTTCGGAACCGCCCGCTGGGCAGAGGCAGAAGATCTTGAGGCGGAATCCATTCATGTCCATTCGCTTGTGCCGTTTCCCAATTCTTCATCCAGCATAGCGGTAGAATGTTTTCGCAAGGACAAGAGAACAAAGGGATTTGTATTCAGCAAGCTGGCTGATCCCAAAGTCGGACTTGGCAATATTCGCAAATATCATACATCTGGCATGGATATGATGCTGGACAGTTTTTCCAATTTGTTCAAAAAATCACAGGGCGATGAGTATCTGACATGGGATGGCGATGGACATGTTCTTACTGTCGCCCCGACGCGTTCGGGCAAAGGTGTCGGCTTGGTCATTCCCAATCTTCTGCGCTATCCTGGCTCGGCAATTGTAGTTGATCCGAAGGGGGAAAACTACGCCATCACTTCGGAGCATAGACGCAAGTACCTGACAACGAAAATAATCCGTCTTGACCCATTTGGTTGTATGGGGGGAGCGGATACAACCGACTATATAAATCCGCTTGAAGGACTTGCGGACTATTCAGCCCCCGAACGCATTCTTGATTCCTGCCCAGAGATTTTGGATGAACTTAGTACATTGGCTGACGCCATGATCATGCGTCCAGCTGATGAAAAAGACCCGCATTGGAACGACAAGGCAAGGACACTCATCAAGACCTTGATGATGGCGGTGGTCTGTGGCCTGGGCGGTGATGTTGCACCGCAGATTAATCTTCCGTCCGTTCGCAAGCTTCTAACCTCGGGAAACGTTCAGGCATATCTAGAATGGCTGCGTTCTCCAAGTACTAGTGGTTACGAGAAGCGGAAAACATATCTAGGCGGTATGCTGGTGGCTGGAGCAAACGAATGCTGCTCCATGGCAACGCAGGAGTTCAGCAGTGTTTTGTCATCGGCACTGCGCCATACAGAGTTCCTGGATTCGCCTCTCATGCAACGTGCGTTTGGAGAGGGGAATCGTCGGGGGAAAAGCTACAACATCCGTGACTTGAAGACAAAAGGTGATGTCACCATATACATGATCATCCCTCCGCAACATTTGGAACGCTATTCCAGGGCAATACGCGTCTGGACCACGGCGGCCATCAACGCCATGACAGCCACCACAAACAAGCCGAAGGGCGGCAATGTGCTGTTCATGATGGACGAGATGGCCCAGTTAGGCACGTTGGAGAAGATGCGCCAGGTGGTCAGCCTTCTAGCCGGCTATGGCATGTCGCTATGGATGATATGGCAGGACCTCTCGCAGCTGAAGCGCCTGTACAAGGAGGATTGGGAAAGTTTCCTCGCCAATGCGAAAGTCCAGCAGTTCTTCGGCATCAATGACTAGGACACAGCCAAACACGTCTCAGAGATGCTGGGCAAGGCCACGGTAGAGGTGGATACATTCGCGCTTACCCACAGTTCCAGCAGCAAAGTAACCGATATTTTGGCCACTAAGACGGATGGCGACACACAGACGTTTGCCGAGAAAGAGCGTGACCTTTTGTCTGCAGACGAAGTTCGTCGTCTAAATCGCGAGTGGATGCTGATGTTCGTACAAGGTTGTCCTCCCATTATTGCCAAACGAATAACCTATTTCAAGGATTCCAATTTCAAAGATTATGCAAGTGATAATCCCTATATAACTGGCGTCAATCCTTTTAAGAGCAATCTCGCCATCCAATAAGAAAATTTTTGGGAGTATTCTATGGCAAATGATTTGGACAAGAAGATTGAGGCGGCTCAGGTGGAATTGGACAAATGCCTGGCCGAACGCGATGATGCCATTTACACAGAGGAAATGGCTATTCAGCGTGTGGAATACATGACGGCGCAGGAGCGGAACAGTCCTCGTGGAGCAGAGGCGCTAAAGGCCATGAGTGCGACAAAGGACGTCAGCTACGAGAAGATGCGGGCCGTCGAGCAGGCTCAGGCCAAGCTAAAGCAGCTTGAAGCAGAGCGCAACCATGGCAGCAAGGCCAATGAGGGTAATCCTATGAGCAATCCTGGCAAACAGGAGAATGAAGCGAGTTCCTCAGAAAAGACGACAGGATATTCAAGAGGAAACGCCAATGACGGCAATCCAATGAGCAAGTCTGGAAACAATTCCTATAATCAGGGATATGGTCGTTCAGCGGTGAAGGCGTCTGGTACTTCCTATGAAAATCAAGGTGAAATGAAGCGGTAGTAAGGAGCAGAACGATGGCAAAGAATATTGATGAGGAAATGAACAAGGCCCAAGCCGAGTTGGACAAGAAGATGGCCGAGCGTGATGAGGCCTTCTACCAGGAGGACTTGGCACAGGAGCGTTTGTCAGGTTTGTCTGATCGTGAGGCTGATTCCTCCAAGAAGCAGGAATACGAGGAGGCCTTGAAGCGAGCCAGGGAGAAGTCCGAGGAGAAAATCCGCGAGGTGGAGGCGCAGGAGGAGAAACTTAAGCAGCTTGAGGCGGAGAAGCAGGCTCAGCAGAACAATGAAAATTCCAATGGTGAGCAACAGCGTTATCGTGGCGAGGAACGCGGGGAACGTCAGCGTGAGATAGACCCTGAAACAAAAGCTCGGAATGAGGAGAAGGAACGCATCAATGAAGATTTCAACAGACGTCATGGCGGCAATGCGAATGAAGGGAATGCCAATGACGGCAACCCGATGAACAAGGCGAATAAAGGCAATGGGAATGGAAATGACGGTAAAGGGAACGCCAATGATGGCAATCCGATGAACAAGACAAATAACGGTTATGAGAATGCCAATGACAGCAAAGCAAACGCCAACGATGGCAAAGGGAATGCCAACGACGGCAATCCCATGAACAAGAAGCCTGGCGACACGGGGATGGATCCGAATGACCGTCAATCCCAGCGGAACTCCACAGCCCATCAGTCCCATTTGAAAGAGGAGTTGAAAGAACGCCAGCAGGCTGGTCAGGAAAAAAGCCAGGCAGAGGCCACACAGCAAAAAGAAAATGCTGCAGAACAGCAACGCCAGTATATGAACGAAAGAGCTCATGAAATGTCGAGGTAGTCTCCTGATGCCTAAGCGTAGTTCGATTGTAAATTTGAAAGAGAACACACAACAAAACCTGGAGTAGAAAACATGACAGACGGGAAGAACACAACTGAGAGCAACGCAGATTTGAATGAAAGCCTGGATACGCAGATGGTTGAAGGAGCAAATGCAACTCCTGACACATCAGAAACGGCAGTAGTGGATTCCGATGAAAAATCAAATCCACAGAATGTGGACGAGGCTGACAAAACAGACGAGTCAACTGAAAAGACAACATCTATTGGAGATGCCGACGCTGAAAACACAGATGGCGAAGACACTCAACCAGAAAAGCCGCAGCCAGTCCCCATGGTTGAGGAATCGTCACAATGTGGAAAAGAAGTGCTTGATAAACTACAGGGTGTAGAATCCACAGTTGCCAAGGGACAGGAACTAGCAGATGCGAATCGCGAGGCAATTCTGGCTGCCGTTGCAGATGTCAAGAATGAATTGCTGAAGAAAGTCTCTGCCTTGAAAGGCAGCGCGGACATGCTTCTTTCTGGGCAGAAGGAAATTAATCGCGAGTTCAGGGAGGCCTCCGAGACCGCAGTGCTGAATGCCATTCTGGGCATTTACCGTGAAATGGCAAAGGCAGTGGTGCGTGCGCAAGAGAATCCCGATACTGCCTTGGAAGAAGTCGGCTATTGCCAACAGTTGGTGGAGGACGCGCTCTTCAATCTGGGAATCATCAAATATGAGCCACAGGTCGGCGTGGACAGCTACGATGCCCGTTCTGGCAAGCAGAAACTTCTCTCCATTGTCCCAACGGGCGATGAGTCACTGAACCAGAAAATCGCAGAAGTGGTCTATCCTGGATTCCTGCGTGATGACCGTGGCTTCAGTGACCTTGGCAAGGCTTGGGTTAAGGTATATCGCTTTGATCCGAAACTTGTTGAAGAGCAGAAATCAGAAGAATAGTTTTCGATAGTTATTTTTTGTCAACGCAAATTCAAAGAAGGAAACAAACATGAGTGAAGAAATTGAAGTCAGTCTGCCTACCACGCGTCAGGGCACGGGAAACGAAGTGTTCGGAATTGATCTGGGAACTACCTATTCAGCCATCGCCTGGCTTGATTCTGATGGTCGACCTGCAATAATACAAAATGTCGAAGGCGAAGATACTACTCCATCTGCCGTCTTCTTCAACAGCGACACTGAAATGTGCGTTGGAAACACGGCCAAGGACCAGGGAAAGTTCGCGCCTGGCCAGTTGGCGACTTTCATCAAACGCCACATGGGTGAGAAGGACTTCTTCTTTACGCCAAAGGCTGAAGATGGCACTCCAATTGGCAAGTCCTGGTCTCCAGTTGATGTTTCCGCCATTATTTTGGGGAAATTGGAAAAGGACGCATCACAGATGACTAATTGCGAGGTCAAGAACGTTGTGATTACCTGCCCTGCATACTTTGGCACTGATGCCCATCAGGCTGTCAAGAGCGCGGGCGAAGGCATCGGCTTGAATGTATTGCATGTCATCAATGAACCTACTGCTGCAGCAATCGCCCGTTCCACAGAAATCATCAACGAGGACAAGACAATCCTTGTCTATGACCTTGGCGGCGGAACCTTCGATGTCACGGTTCTTCAAATCAAAGACAAGAAGATCAAAGTCGTCTGCAGCGGCGGTGACAAGGAACTGGGCGGCAAGGACTGGGACGAGGCATTTGCAAAATTTCTCAACAAGAAATGGCAAGAGGCGACTGGTTCCGATGTGGATTTGATGGCTTCGGTCGATACCAGTGTGGAACTGATGTTGGACGCGGAAAAATACAAGAAGCAACTCACAGGGCTTGCCAATATCAGGGTAAATCTGGCTCCCAATGGGCAAAAGCGGGCTTCATTCACTGTAAGCCGTGATGAGTTCGATGAATTGACGGCTGATTTGCTAGGCAGAACCATCTCCACCATTGAATCCGTCCAAGAAGAAGCGGCAAAGGCTCTTGGCGTGGATGAATTCCACTTTGACGAACTGCTGATGGTTGGTGGTTCATCCCTAATGCCCCAGGTGCTGACCAGGTTGCGTGACGAGTTCCATGTGGAACCAATTCTCTTCAAGCCCAACCAGGCTGTCGCATTAGGTGCCGCAATCTATCCGTCACTTGCTGAAATCATTAATCCCGGCCCTGTGCCAGTAACGCCGCCGGAACCTGTTGAAGAAGTCATCAACAAGAGTTACGGCATTATTGCGAAACTCAAGAGTGGAGAGGATGCCGTTTACAATCTTCTTCTGAAGAATACGCCCTTGAAAGACGCGAAGCATTCGCATCCCTTCCCGATTCGTGATGACAATGCCATAAGCATTCAGATCAAGGTAACGGAAAGCGAGGATGGATGCTATGAGGCAGGCAAAGAGAAGCAGGAGCGCATCAGTGAACCAGCATTGGCCACAATCCTCAATACTTGCAGCTTGAAATTGCCTGCCGCAGGAAAGAAAGGCGATATCATCGATGTGACGTTCGAGGTGGATGATAATATGGTGCTTCACATCTCTGCTGTTCACCGTGAGTCTGGCGAAAAGATTGAATTGACCTTGGAGGCCGCCGTGCAAAAGGTTAGTTTCGTTGAAGGAAGTCTTGTTATTGAGTAACTAATAGTTGTTGGAAAAGCCTCCGTATCCATTTGTAAATGGATACGGAGAATGATTTTAACGAATATTTTGATTAGGAACATTCACGCATGGCACGACAAGTTTTTGGCATTGATTTGGGAACAACGTACTCCTGCATTTCCGGTTTTAATGCAGAAGGGAGAAATGTTGTTTACAAGAACAACCTCGGAAAGGAAACGACCCCATCGGTAGTTAGTTTTTCTGGATATCAGGCGA
>JAFSTJ010000859.1 GCA_017450525.1 Victivallales bacterium
CAGTCCACTGTCCACTCAACCTGAACGAGCCCGCTCACATTAAAACAAGGAGACCACACAATGATTTCATACGCACTTTCCTCTTGTATATTCGGCAATTATGTCACAGAAGCGGTAGCCAATGCCATTCGTCAATCGAAAATTCGGAATTACGAACTTTTTCTGGGGACATGTCTTGACGACAATGAAAGATCAAATCTATCTTGCAAATTAAGCAAGGAACTTATCGAAGAGGGCGTGCTGCGCCCTGCCAGTGTACATCTTCCATTCTTCGACCCTTCTTTTCTGGATGAAGACAGAAGGAAAATGGAAATAGCACGCCTCACAAAGTTAATCAGGGACAATGCGGATCTGATGGGCCCCATGGTTACGCTTCACGCCAGCGGAGAGCCCCCCATGGAAGAGCATCCCCAGCGAATTGGCCAGGTTTGCAGGTCAATCGAAGAAATGCTGCCGCTGGCGCAGGAACTGGGCTTTGTCATCAATGTGGAATTTCTGCCCCGCACCTGCGTGGGGAACTGTGCAGAGGAACTCCAGCAAATCTTGTCACATTTCGATGCAGACAAAGTTGGCATCTGCCTTGACGTGAACCACATCATGAACAAATATATGGAATTGCCAGCCATGATCGACCTACTGGCTCCACGCATTCGCTCTTTCCACATCAACGACTATGACGGCATTGACGAAACACACTGGCTACCAGGACAAGGCATACTCAACTGGCCTGAATTGATGAAGCACATACGCGCCATTGACCACGATGTGCTGCTGATACTGGAGACAACCTGGCAATTGAACAGCAAATCCCGCCCCATAGACCCGATTTTCTCGTTGCGCCAGAACGAATGTGCCTGCTGGTTCCTGGAAAACTGCGAACGTCTCCTGGCCGAGCAGAAAGCATTCCATATACCAGGAAACTAATTATCCATTGGACTTCGATTCCAGATGGGACTAATGGGACTTTACCTAAGCGCCTCGTATGTACCACAGGGAAGCGCTCCTCATGAAGACTATAAATAAAAGAAGATGTACTAGTGCCTATAATGCACTCGTACTTACCACCAAAAGGAAGAGTCTGCCTATAAGACAAGTAAATTAATTAATGGAGGATTTATGAGCCAGAAGATATCATTTCGTTTTTACAATAACCAGGAAATAAGAGCCGTCTGGGATGAAGCAGGAAATCAATGGTGGTTTGCAGTTGTCGATATCGTTGGAGCAGTCAGCGGTAGTTCTGATGCCCATAATTATTGGTATGTTCTTAAAAATCGTTTAAAGAAAGCAGGAAACGAAACCCTTACAAAATGTAGGGGTTTCAAATTGATTGCCACAGATGGAAAACATCGTTTGACAGATTGTCTTCCGCAAAAAGACATACTAGCTTTGATTGAGGCAATACCTGGGCGCAATGCAGTGCCATTCATCAAATGGTTCACATACAGCGATGACAGCATTGATGGCAAGAGCCGCAGCAAAGCCTATTCCCTCTTCGAGAGTGGACTGCTGACCAGCATGAAACCTGGCACGGTCAAGTGCCTTCAACAGATACATGCATATATTTTTGGCGGCCTGTACGACTTTGCAGGACAGATACGCACAGTGAACATTTCCAAGGGTAATTTCACTTTTGCGCCAGCCATGTTCCTTGCCAATTCACTTTCACAGATTGAGAAGATGCCTGAAAAGACTTTTGATGAAATCATCAGCAAGTATATTGAGATGAATGTCGCGCATCCATTCCGTGAAGGGAATGGCAGGAGCACACGCATTTGGCTGGACTTACTGCTCAAGAAAAAACTTAAGAAATGCATTGACTGGAGCAAAATCAACAAGAACGACTATTTGCAGGCAATGACAGAGAGTCCAGCAGACAGCACAAAAATCCGTGAACTGCTGCGCAATGCCCTGACTGACAAAATCGACGACCGAGAAATATTCATGAAAGGCATTGACTACTCATACTACTATGAGAGCGATGATGCAGCCCTTGAGCCCTCCGATCTTCATCAAGACTAACAAATCTCTATTTGTACTCCACGGTCACATCATCCACAGCAAATTCGCTTTTGTAGTTCTTGTTGATGTAACTAAGTCCAGTAAGTCGTTCCGTCTTTGCCTCATATACCAGGTATGATTCTCCTGCGCCTTTTGCATCCAAAGCGCCGATAATGATGCAGTCAGGCTGAAATTGGTTGAACTTAAGTTGAACCTTGTTTTCTGGAATGAGAGCCTTGCCAGATTTGCCGACGGCCGAATATGTCAAGGTGCGCGTCTCCGCCTCCCAACTCATCTTGACAATGCATTCCTCTGGCTGTATGCCTGAACTGGGCTTGGCGATTTCCTTGTAGTCGGTGCCTTGATAAACTCCGCAGACAGGGCGGTTGCCATCCCCCAGGCGAATGCGCATCTTGACTTGTCGTGCGGTCATGCCTTTCACGCCGACGCCTACAGCAAAGCCTGAATATGCCCTCAGGCTGATTGGCGTCAGTTTGCAACTGAAAGTGAAATCACCTTGTACTGCAGGGATTTCCAACAGATATTCCACGTTTTCGTTTTTGCCTGCAGCAAAGCGTCTTTCCTCAATCTTCGAAGGTGCAACGGAAAAGTCCCAGGACAGAACCCGAGATTCCGCAAAAGCCGACATTGCGACACCAACCAACAGCATCATCCATTTAGACATATTGCGCATCTTCATTACTCCTTGTTGTTAGCCAATTCCACAATTATTTTATCCACAGATTATCACAGATTATCACAGATTAGTTTCATTTCAATAAAATGTCCTAAATGGACATAGATTATCATTTTTCTTGCACTAGAAAGCCTTGCTTTCGAGTGCAAGAAAAAGTAGAATCTGTGCTCTTTTAGCACTTTATTGAAATGAATGCTTCAAAAGCGCAATCTGTGATAATCTGTGATAATCTGTGGATAAAATAATTTTGGAATTACCTTCGTTGTTGTTATTTTCCTTCCAGGAAAAGTTCCCTGCACAAATCATCCATTCTGCGCCGAACTACAGGTGACGTCGCGGCGGAGAAAAATGCCACGCCTGGCATCATTGGCGCCACGCGTCGTATGAGCCTAAGTTGCTCCGCCAAAAAATCCGCATGGCTTTCAGGCGTATTCCATCCCTTGTACGTATCCTTGGTACCCAAGCCAATGATGGTCTTCTCCGCAACGCCTTGCTTGATCAGCATCTTAAGTTGCGCCTCAAGTTTTTCAAGGTCCTTCTTCCTTGACTGTGCATTGCCGTCAGTATAGTACAACTCCACCATTAGCAAATTCACAGTTCCGTCCAGAACAGCCTGTTTTACAGGCTGCTGAACAGAGGCGCCGATATGCCACAGCGCACGGAAACCTTCTGGCTTGCGCTTGCTGACCTCATGTAAAGTAGGAATAAACTGCTCGGACTTCCAAGTGCCACCAAGTTCATCATACTGGAAGCCGTCATGCTCTTTCATTGCGGACAAATAATATTCCGCCTTGGTGTTGCGGGACACAATGGGAAGTGAATATGCTCCACGCCGTTGCCAGTCCTCCTTATATTGAGCAGGAGGATTTGCCATATTAGCAAATTCAAGGTCATTGGCAAAACCATACCAGAGGAAGTATACTGGCTTTTTTGTCACATAGAGCGGGAATTCCAGGCGATTGTCGGAAATGTCCCCATCCTCTTGGCAAATAATCTCGATGCTGGCTTTATTTTTACCACAATCCTTGGGGATGATATCAAACTTCACCCACTTGTGATTACCTGGTGCAATGCTTCCCGTATCGGCCTCCTTCGTGATTTTCACTATACCGTCTGCCGTCTTTAGGCTCAAGCGCACTTTGGAATTGGCTTTTTTGAAGCCACGATTGGTGACTCTGAGTTCAGCATGAAGTGATTTTCCATCCACGGGATGGAGCATGGAAAGGCGAATATCCTTGTTTTTTGCAATGGATGAAATGTTGTTGATATGCAAGTTGGCCTTTTTTCCCAAATAGAGCCATTCCAGAGGTTGGCTCCAACTGCCATGCCCATCAGAGCCAACCACGGAGACAAAGCCCTCCTTGAAATTGGCAGGGACATTCATCGGTGCCTCGCTCCAGGGAGTTTCAGCCAGCAAGCGGGGCTTGGTATTCATGTCGTCCCTGCCAAGCAGTACGCGGAATGGGGGCGGTGCATTACCTACTGCTGATGTGGCAATACTTGCCTTCCCATTCTGAAATGCAATGGAGAAACGAACTGAGGGAAGGTTCCTGTCTTTTTCAAGCACTTGACGTTCTTCGGAAAGTTCGCCCTTTGGACTGCGGTTCGCTGTGAAGGCAATGATGCGGTAATGTCCTGTGCCAGTGCCTTTGACCTTGATGACGCCTTCCTTGCTACCTAGCCTAAACCAGTATGTCTTTGCGAAAGGCAAGTTGCCCTTGTCCAATGCGGTGGTGGAGCGATAAACGATGACACCCTCATTCTCGGCAATGCCACTCCAGCGTACAATGGTCTCGCCCTTGGCGGCATCGTGCTTGATATCCGTGATTTCGGGCTTGGCGTATGCACAAAAAGTCACAAACAAAATCAAAGAAGAGAATAACCTATAGAATGCCTCTTTCATTGTTTCACCTCACGCGCAGGGTTGCCTCGGCGGTACCATTCATGACAGTCGCATCCTCAGGAGCTTCAAGCTCGAATGCAATTTTGTAGTATCCAGAATGCGGGGGCGTGAATTTGAAGACCAGAGTCTGACGCGAAAGCAGCAACATCTTCAATGTCTTGCCCTTGATGAAATTTGATATCTGATAGACATTGCCATCCACTTCCAGGCGTTGCACTGTTCTGGGATTCGTAGGAAGGTCAGGTGCCGCAAAGCCAACGCCTATACGTTCCCGTGTCGCTTCGCCCAATTCAAAGCGTTTCCCTTCATTGTCAATGGCAAATGCCTTGACATGATATGGAGAATAGAGCGCCATGCCACCAAGGTTGTGCACTTCCAGGCTGATTTCCACAGATGTGTTAGCCTTTGGCGCATAGTCGGAGAAGGCCACCATTTGCAAGTCCAGCACAGGGCGTATGCAATAGCGTTCCAAAAGACCGTCAAGGAACGAGTACGGCAGGTATTTTTCCGTATAGATTTTGTCTCCATGGGAACTCCAGAATGCCAAGCCAGGCGCCTCTGGAGCATATCTGCGAATGTGACGAACAAGATATTCTATGCGAGGGGCAGCTGGTTCCTCCATCACGCCGAAACAGTTGTTCAATCCAAGCAAGATGATGCCGCCGCATTTCTTGAATCTGGTGGGCGATGGATTGGCTGAATATCCCTTGTCAAAGAGCATGTCACCTGCACGCAGGCAATCCAGACGCGAATTGATGTGTGGAATGAAGTCATGCGTAGCGAAAACGCCTGTGGCGCAGTCGGGATAAGCCTCGCTGGCAAGGATGGTGCCAGTCTCATGGGCCATGGTAGCTTGCTCACGCAGCACGTTTCCAGCGACGGCAAGATGAAGTATCGCCTTGGGATATGCGGCACGCAACTGCTTCAGGACCTCGCGAATGATTGCAATGCGGCGCATCGCCTCGTCATCTGGATATGAGCCAACCTCATCCACCCAGATACCGTCTGCACCGCCATCCAGACGACTCTTCCATTTGGCGAACAGTCCCCTTACCACATCCTCGGCGGGCTTTGTCAACGACACATCCGTGCGGTCCTTGTGTCCCACGAATGCCAGTGGCACGATGCCCAGGCGACGACACTGCTCATACCTTTCTGGGCTTCCCTTGATGATGATGCAAGTAGAGCCAAGAGTAGAATACGAAGCCAACTGCTCAAGTTTTGCTGGCACGGCCCAACTGTAGAAATGCATTCTCTGCCATACAACGGGTACTGTTGTCTTGGCTAGGGGAAATTCCTCCCCTTTCAGTTCCAACTGGTGATAGCCAGTTACCTGTGGCGTCCAGCGGAAGAATGCAGCGCCGCCATCTGCTAGTTGCACCTGGTGCTCCTCCTGCCTGCCATCTGGCGCGACTATGCGCAGTGTTCCGTGGAAGTTGCCTCCCAGGTCATGGGGAAGGCGCAATTCCGATTCAAGCCCAGCAACAGCAGGACGGGGATATACGGTTATAGCTGGAAGTTCGGCTCCATGAAGCGCAAAAAAGCCAACAAGCGCCATGACTAGTGCAGTCGTTTTTCTCATTTTCTCAAACCTCTATTTTCTGGATGGTAGTGCTTATGGCTCGAATGGAGGCTTGCCAGCATTCGCTGCCCTTATGGGATCAAAATAGTTTTGTCCAAAAGTAAAGAGCGTCGAATATTTCAAGGACTGCGCATTAAGGCCAATGAAAAGGCAGTTTATAACTCCATTGTGGAAGTCATTTTGAGTCGGTGTGTTGACATTCTGGCCGCTAAGCGCCTTCCTATGGTAATTCCAAGGAACAGTTGAACCATCTTTTTCCGAAGAACCTATATGCACCCATCCTTTAGTATCGCAGAACATTATGACAAATGAAGGTAAAAGATCCAGTTTTCTTGGAGAAGTTGTCCGAATGAGGGAAAAGTTATATCCATAACTTGTCTTGGGATAATAGTCCTTGAGTTTGGTTTCACCCTCGCTGCCACAAGTAAGAATGCCAGTTCCTTCAGGATAGAGGTTCCTTATGATTATCGGCCACTGCTCCCCCGTAGGTTCATGGATGACATAATTGTCGTAGTCATCGGCATATAAGGCGGCGTAGGTACCCAGGTTTTTCAGGTTGTTGAGGCATTTGGTATTCCTTGCCTTTGCCCTTGCCTTCGCGAGGGCTGGCAGAAGGAGGGCCGCAAGAATTGCAATAATGGCAATCACGACAAGAAGTTCTATCAGGGTGAATCTGCTCTTTGAAGAAGTCAAGTTTTTCATTGTGTGAATCTCCGTATTATCAAAACTTTAGATTGCATCAATAACAACTATTTTTATGTATAGAAATTTTACTGAATAAAACGCCTAAAGACTTTAACAAATTAATATATTAATAGCACAAAATGGCAAATTGCAAATTTAGGCTCACAAAATATCAACCATCTGTACAGAATCGAAAAGCGTGCTATGTTTCTCTTAAATGATATTCTAAAATCATAACAAAGGATAAATGACAATGATCAAGGTTGCAGTTCTTGGACTTGGGCAAATGGGTGCGACACACGTTGAGGCGGCACAGGCCTCACCATACGTTTCACAAATATATGGCTATGAGCCTGACGAGGCACGCAGGAATGAACGCGCGGCTGAATTAAAAATAACACCACTTACACTGGAGGAAATACTGGCGGACGAAAGTATACAAATGGTGGATATCGTAGCCAGCAACGACGCGCATGTTCCTCTGGCGAAAGCCGCTCTGCTTGCTGGGAAGAAGGTTCTATGTGAGAAGCCCATGGGTGTCACGCTGGCAGAAGCACAAGACCTCCTGAACACAAAGCAAAAATGCAATGGCTTTCTCCAGATTGGCTTTGAACTTCACTATTCACGAATGTACCAGATAATGAAGGAATGGATTGATGCAGGGTTGATTGGACGCGTGGTCAATGTGGCAATCCGCTACTACTGCAGCGAATTCCATAGGGCAAACACCTGGCGCAGCAAAGGCACTGGCTCTTTCCTCATTTCCGAAAAACTGTCCCACTATCTGGACTTGCAGCGCTGGTACTATGCTGGGCAAGAAAAGCCCGCCTCGGTGTACTCCATCTCCGCGCCTAAGGTCGTGTCATATTTCAACCACAGAGACAATCACCAGATTTCCATCAAGTTCAGCGAAGGTGGCATTGCCACGCTTAACTTCATCATGTATTCGGCTTCAAGATATCATAAGGACCCATTGCAGGAAATGCTGGCACAGCAGGCACAGGACGGGCATTGCCTTTCGTGCCTCATCTGCGGCACAAAGGGCGTAATTGAATCAGATGTGTTCAACAGGAGAATACGCCGCTGGCAGTTCTCAATGGTGGAGAGCGGCTTGGAAAACCAGATTGTAGAGAACATTTCCTTTACTCCAGAGGAGGACAACTACTATTTCCACTGCGTAAAAGAGCAGAACCTGCGCGTATATGAGCTGGTTGACAAGGGGCTGCCACCTGACGTGCCCGCCGAAGACGCGTTTGAGACCATGCGCCTCTGCTTTGCCGCCGAACAGTCCGAGGACAGCGGCGAAATAATCAGACTGTAAGACAAAAAGTGGACTGTGGACTGTGGACAGTGGACTGAGGTTCGTTAGTTCCCCGTAGAGAAAAACGGCGAGTAGAGCAGTTTTGCTAAAAGCACTCCATTGTCCACCCATCATATAAAACACTTCATTTTCATGGATTGTATAGGTGGTGTCACGACTAAATAATTACAAAAGGGAGAATTGACCATGCTAAGGATTGGTTGTGCTGAAAAGGAATTGGATATTCCGCTGTTTGCGGAACTGTATGGATATGGCCCATACGCTGAAAGAAAGAACAGGGGCCAGACTTCTCCGCTATACTGCCGTGCTTTCTCATTCAATGACGGAAAGCGCCGCGCAATGGTCATCTACACTGATGTATGCACCACCGATGACGCGTATGCAAGGGAAATGCGGGCAAGAATCGCCTCAGCCCACAACATGAATCCAGAAGGCATTGCTTTCGTTGCCACCCATACGCATTCAGCGCCTGCATTGTCCTCCCATTATAAGGCGCTGACGTCGGGCATCCCCCACCCGCAGTTCCAGATTACCTGGAAGGAAGCGGTCATGTCTGTGGCAAATGCCGCCATTGCAAATGAGGAGGAAATCAGCGCTATTTATGCAGGAAAGGCACCACTTGAGCGCCCAATCGGCAAGAACCGTGTGCATAGGGAGGAGAACATAACCGACCCATCGATACGCTGGATCAAGTTCGACAGGGCAGACGGCTCAACAAAGGTGCTACTGCACAATCATGGTGTTCATGGCATCGCCTGCAATGGCAACTTGTATATGTTCGCATCCCCAGACTGGATGGGTTCAGCCAATCGCATCATCAAGGAACGTGGGCTGGCGGAAATGCCGCTGTTCATGCTTGGACCAGCTGGAAACATCAACACCAGGTCTTCCTGCATTTCTGAAAAGAACAACAATGAATTCGACGTGCTTGGAGAGGAATATGTCAACTATATCCAGCGTGATCTGGCCCATGGCGTAAAACTTGAGCCAGGAGAAATATCCTTCAGCCTGAAGACAGTGGAATTTCCCACGGTGGTGAAGAGTGTGGACGAATTGAAGCAGGAGATAGCCACATTCCGTTCCATGGGCAAAAGCCAGGCGTCAAAGGACTACTGGGAAATCAATGCCAAGCGCCTGGAGGAAATGTGCTTCCTTCTTGAACATGGCAAGGATTTGAGCGTATGGCATGACATGCAAGTAATACGCATTGGCGGAATTGAAATCATGTTCGTACCAGGCGAACTC
>JAFSTJ010000860.1 GCA_017450525.1 Victivallales bacterium
GAAGCTGGCACTCAATGCGGTGCGGAAAGCCTCCTCGGAAAGGCGTGTAATACCAAGTTCCAGCATGACACCGAACATAATGGTGTTGGCCGCCTTGGCGGAACCTGCCTGAACCGCCAGTTCCTGCGCGGGCACTGAAACACCGCGCACGCCTTCAGGCATCTCCACTTCGCCCATGATTGCATCGTACATGATGGTACCGCCCTTCTTCACATCGTTCTTGAACTTCTCAAACGATGGGCGGTTCATGGCAACCAGCAGGTCAGGATTGTAAACCACAGGCGAACCGATGCGCTCGCCTGAAATGATGACCGAGCAGTTGGAAGTGCCGCCACGCTGCTCTGGGCCGTAGGAAGGATACCAGGACACGTTCTTGCCATCGGCATTCGCGGCCTGCGTCAGCATGGTGCCAAGGCTCAGGACGCCCTGCCCTCCAAAGCCTGAAATCTTGACTTGTGCAGAACCAAAGGAGGCATCGTGCTTGTCATCGTCAGCAGCATCAGCATCCACTTCGAATACGGCATCCAGCGCTTCTTTGGTGAAGTCGCTCTTGGCCCTCTCAACAGGTGCTGCCTCCTGGCTGTTGTCACGGAAATTCTTCACTGGGAATTCCTTCGCCATTTCCTCGTTGATGAAGTCGTTGTTGAGAACCGAGTTCTTGCCAAGGTTAGTTGGGCATGGTGACAGAACTTCCACAAAGGCATAGCCCTTGCCATCCCTCTGGATTTCCAATGCCTTGCGAACCGCCTTGCGGGCATTGATGATGTTCTTCGTATCGGACAGTGCGACGCGCTCGATAAAGACTGGCGCCTTCAGGTTGTTGATGAGTTCGCACATGTGCAGTGGGTAGCCCTGTGTCATGGGGTCACGTCCATCGGGGCATGTGACTGTCTTTTCGCCCACCAGCGTGGTCGGTGCCATCTGGCCGCCAGTCATGCCATAGACTGTGTTGTTGATGAAGAACACGGCTATCTTCTCGCCGCGGTTTGCAGCCTGCAATGTCTCGTTCAGGCCGATGGAGGCCAGGTCGCCGTCACCCTGGTAGGATATGACGATACTGTCCGTCGCCCTGGAAACACCTGTTGCCACTGCGGGCGCGCGGCCATGGGCAACCTGGATGTTGCCGCAGTCAAAGTAGTAGTATGCGAACACGGAGCAGCCCACTGGGCTGATCATGACGGTCCTGTCCTGGATACCCAGATCGGCCATTGCCTCTCCAATCAGTTTATGGAGTATGCCATGGCCACAGCCAGGGCAATAGTGCGTTGCTGACGGGGCTGGATTGTTTATACCCTTGCGGGGGAATTCATCGTAGATTCCCTTTGTGCAGATTATGCGCTCTGACATATTTTATCCTACCTCCGTTTTATTTAGCCATTTTCTTGATTGCGGTCATGACCTGGTCAAGCGTGATGAGGTTGCCGCCCAGGCGGTTCACCAGCTCCACTGGACGCTTGCAGGAAATGGCGAGCCTTATATCGTCCGCCATCTGACCATTGCTCATTTCAACGCTGATGAATGACGCGCCCTTTTCAGCCAGTGCATTGAGCTGCTGCTTCGGGAATGGGGACAAGGTAATAGGACGGAAAAGACCGACCTTGATGCCTTCCTTGCGTGCCTCGTCCATGGCGCTCTTTGCGATACGTGAGCTGATGCCGTATGCCACCAGCACAATGTCCGCATCCTCTGTATTCTGCTGTTCGCAGCGTGTTTCCTCTGCGGCAATCTTGGCGTACTTTTCCTGAAGCTTGTTGTTGAATGCCTCGAGCTGCTGGAAATCCAGGAAAATGCTGGTCACCAGGTTCTTCCTGGTCTCAGCAGTGCCTGCAACTGCCCAGGACTTGTCAATTTCAGGAACGAATGCCTTCTTGGGGAAGTGGAATGGCTCGATCATCTGGCCCAAGACGCCGTCCGCCAACACGTATGCGGGGGTGCGCCACTTGAATGCCAGGTCGAATGCCAGCATCGTCATGTCGCACATTTCCTGCACGCTATTGGGGGCAAGGACGATTGGCTTGTAGTTGCCGTGGCCGCCGCCCTTGACCACCTGGTTGTAGTCGCCCTGCTCTGGGCCGATGTTGCCCAGGCCTGGTCCAGCGCGCATCACATCAACGATGACCGCTGGCAGCTCGGCACCAGCCATGTAGGAAATACCTTCCTGCATCAAGCTTATTCCAGGGCCTGACGATGCGGTGAATACCCTGTGTCCAGTGGAGGCAGCGCCGTAGCACATATTGATGGAGGCCTCCTCGGATTCCGCCTGGACAAACTTGCGCCCCAGTTTCGGATAGTATTTCGACGCCTCGTGAAGCACTTCGCTCGCGGGCGTGATAGGATAGCCAAAATAACAGTCGGAGCCGGCGTAGAGTGCGCCGATGACAACCGCTGTATTTCCTTTTAACAGTTTTGTCGCCATTTTCTCGTTCCTCTGGTTTTACTTTGCTGGAATGTGTATCTTGAGCGCGTGTGGCTCTGGGCAGGTGTAGAAGCAGGTTCCGCAACCAACGCAGCCAGTGCCGCTGTAAACCACGGCATAGTAGCCACGGCTGTTGATCTCGCTTCCAATCGACAGGACTTTCCTGGGGCAGGCCGCAACACAGCGCCCACAGGACTTGCACTCCAGGCTGTTGATCTCAGGATAGGGCTTTGTTTTGTCAATCTCCATAAAACATCTCCTATTTTAGGCAGGCGAGTGACCCGCCTTGTTCAACTGAAATATAAGAGCGTTAATATATACGAATTGCCATTTTAGCAAGTCATAAGGTGACAAAATAGGGTGGAGAGACAAATGGGGCAGATGGGACAAATGGGACAGATGGGCAGATGGGGCAGATGGGGCAGATGGGGCAGA
>JAFSTJ010000861.1 GCA_017450525.1 Victivallales bacterium
AGTTGGGGTTCTCATAAGGTAGCCTTCCTGTATGAGATATGGCTCATAGACCTCTTCGATGGTGCCTTCCTCCTCGCCGACTGCCACTGCCAGACTCTTGAGGCCCACTGCCCTGCCACGGAATTTGACGATTATGGTCTCCAGAATCCTGTTGTCCATCTCGTCCAAGCCATCGTCATCGATATCCAGCAGTTTCAATGCCTGGGAGGCAATGTCCTCATTGATGACGGGAGCCTTCTTCACCTGTGCAAAGTCCCTTACCCAGCGCAACAAATTATTGGCGATACGTGGCGTGCCACGACTTCTGCGACCGATTTCCGCCAGGCCACCTGGCTCCGCCTTAGCCCCAAGAACCTTGGAACTGCGGGTAAGAATCTTCACCAGCTCATCTACGCTGTAATAATCCAGACGGCAGGTCATGGTAAAGCGTGAACGCAATGGACTGGACAATTTGCCCTGCCGCGTGGTAGCTCCAATCAAGCAAAATTTAGGCAAAGTGAGCCGCACTGAGCGAGCGCCAGCGCCCTGCTCCAGCATAATGTCTATAACGAAATCCTCCATTGCGCTGTAAAGATATTCCTCTATCTGCATGGGGAGGCGATGTATTTCATCAATGAACAGAATATCGCCCTCATTAAGGGTGGTAAGTATGCCCGCCAGGTCTCCAGGTTTCTCGATTACTGGACCAGACGTGGATTTTATTGCACAGCCAAGTGAGTTGGCGACGATGCTCGCCAATGTGGTCTTGCCCAATCCAGGCGGCCCGCAAAGCAGGATGTGGGACAATGGCTCCCCTCTGGAAAGGGAGGCGCCAACCAAAATTTCCAGGCGCTCCTTTACCTTGTCTTGACCAGGGAAGTCACTGAAGCACTGAGGCCTAAGCGGCAATTCCGCGCTTTCGTCCTTGGCGTTCAGTTCAGATGTGATAAAACGTTCCTTTGTCATATAATGATTCTCGTTTTGATCCACAGATTCACACAGATTTCCACCGATTTTTATCTGTGTTAATCAGTGTGAATCTGTGGATCAAAAAAATTATGAATTCAGAATTGCCAGTGCTTTGCGCAGGAGTTGCTCGGTGGAGGCAGTTTCCTCCTTTTCAGCGGCAGTGCGCACAGCCTTCTCGGCGGCATCCCGCTTGTAGCCCAAAGATTCCAGTGCAGCAATTGCATCTGCAGCCTCCTGGAGCAAGCCTGGCTTGGAAGCGGCATTGCCAGACGCGGCCACAGCAGAGCCAATGACGCCCTTGCCAATGGCGTCTATCTTGTCCTTCAGTTCCACCACCATGCGCTCCGCAGTGCGCTTGCCAACGCCGTTTATTCTGCTAAGCGCCTTTACATCGCCATTTGCCACGGAGGTAACAAAACTATCCAGCGACACGCAACTTAGCACATTCAATGCCACCTTTGGCCCCACGCCCTGCACATTGTCCATCAACATTCTGAAAAGCGCACGCTCCTCCTTGGTGGCGAAACCGAAGAGTTGCATGCAGTCCTCCCGCAAATGGAAATGTGTGTGGATGGTGACTTGCTGGCCCACAGGGGGCAACTTGTCAAAAGTTGAGAGAGGCACGGACACGGAATACCCCACGCCCTGCACATCAACGATGATTTCAGTAGGTTCAGCCTCTGCAAGTATGCCTGTAAGTCTAGCTATCATGTTAGTATGTCCTCATCAATGCCACGACTACGCCCTGTATGTTAAGTTGCTCCAGCGGAACGAAGCGGGACTTGTATTCGGGGTTTGCGGGGCGGAGTTCCCATTGGTTGTCCGTCAAATACAGAGATTTCACGGTTGTCTCATTGTCCACCATTGCGACGATGATCTTGCCGATTTCTGCCTCCTCGGTTGCCTTAGCCACCACCAGGTCTCCGTCCAGTATGCCCAAGTCTCGCATGCTTTCACCTGTGACCTGCAAGGCGAACAGCTTCTGCCCGCTGATATGGCCAGGAAGCGAGCGTGGGTCGATCTGTATGTAGCGCTCCACATGCTGTTCCGCCATGAATGGCACGCCTGCGCTGATACGTCCCAGGACAGGTATGCTAAGAGTAAGCGCAAAGTTCTTAGGCTTCTCGGACTGCGCCAGAGAGAGGCTTCGTGCCTTGGAGGAGCGGTTCACATAGCCCTTTCTCTGCAAAGCCCTGACATGTGCGAAGGCAGTTGCCGCCTTAATACCGAAATGCTCGCTGATTTCAGACACTGTGGGTGCCATTCCCTCTCTGTGTGAGAATTCGGATATGTACTCCAGAATTTCCTGCTGTTTTTCCGTCAATCCTTTCATCTTTTTCTCCAATATTTACAATTACAAAACAAATATTCGCCTAAAAAGAATGAGCGTAAATTAACATGACTTCAAATATATGCAAATAATTTAGGCTAATTTTTTGATGTGTATGATTGGAATCCTAGTATCTGTAATACCAGGAACCAAGTTGCTTATTCAAACAGTTTTTCCAGGCGGTATATTTTCAGCTGTCCAGGCTTCAATGTATCGCGGAAACTAGTGCCGCCCACATTGATTGTGCTGCCGTCAAGGAGGCGCCGTGCCACATCGCAATCATCAACAGTGAAGTTGGCTTCTACATTTTTCTTGTCACCATTGTAGCATACAATGCACTGCCTGCCCTCAACCTTTCGGGACGATACCAATGGCTTCACGCTGCATTTACTGAAGCTGACTACGACATCCGCATCCTTTGGTGAACTGAATACATCTGCAACCTGCGCCA
>JAFSTJ010000862.1 GCA_017450525.1 Victivallales bacterium
CTGATATTGACAGTTGGGTCGAAGCGCAGACCGCCCTTGTATGGTCCGATGGCGGAACTGTACTGCACGCGGTAGCCCCTGTTGATTCTGATGTGTCCTTTGTCATCCATCCATGGCACGCTAAACACGATTATGCGTTCAGGTTCCGAAAGTCTTTCAAGAATAGCGCTTTCCTCATATTCAGGATGTCTTTCCAACACGGGTTTCAGGGTTGTCATGACTTCTTGCACAGCCTGCAGAAATTCTGGCTGATCGCTGTTCTTGCGCCTGACATCTTCTAGAACCCGTTCAATGTAATTGTCCATTTGTGCTCGTTCTCCTTGTAAAATTGAAGTATTATGTATTTGCTTTCGCAATTATGCCGTTGTTACCTTCACGAAATTTGCCACTGCCTCGTTCCAATGCTTCAGTATGGAAAGTGCTTTGGACGAACTAGTGAGGCGTGCGTGCTCTTCTACCAGTGCCTTGAGATATGTTGCCTCGGCAGATGTGGCCGCGATATGCCGTACCAGGAGTTTTGCGTTGCCCGCCAGCAAGGCACTGGCGTCATATACATACGCGCAGCCGCCAGAGAAATCTTCCGCGAAATCCTTGCCAGGCTCGTCCAAAATGACCACCGAGCCGCCATGCATTTGTGAGCAGCCATGCGCACCGATGGCGTCCGCCACGAATGTCATTCCCGAAACCAGGCCGCTGCCGAAATAGTCGCCTGCGATGCCTGAGAAATGCACCTTCATCTTGTCATTCGGCAATGTGGATGATCCATATTTGCTGGAGAGTATGTTTGCCAACTTCCTGCCTGCGTAGTGGTCATTTGCAGTGATGCTGCACTTCACCGTGCGCTTTGGATGGCAGGTGGAGGGCATCAGCAGCGGAAGTAATTCCCTTTCATCATAGTTCATGTTCATGGTGTTTTCTCCTTTCTCCTTTTTGGGGAAATGGTCGCAAGAAAGAATTAGCAATTAGTGTGCCAATTTTAACCATAAGCAGGTATCAAAGGGACAAGGGGGCGAAGGGACAATAACGAGAGCATTTGGTATGTCCCTTTTGTCCTTTGTCCTTGGAATATCAATGCCAGGCCCATTTGTAGTTGCATAATTGTAAAGCCAGTGTATATTCCTTACATTTTCTGTAACAAGTCGGATTTCAGTCTTACATTTAGCGTAAAAAACTTGGGTTCTTTACAAATTATTTTGTTTTTCTTGCGAGAATTACAAAAAATGTTAAATGTGGCATGATAATTGCAAAGACAGTGTTTAATATGCTTTAAGTAAAATGGTTGGAGTTTGACTTAACTGGCAAGAAAAACAATGACAGCAAATGTACTGACAGAGATACTGGTGCTCCAGGAGATAACGAAGGCAGTGGTGCGTGAGAGGAATGTAAGACTGCTGCTAGAGGAGGTACTGGAGATATTGTCCCGCAGAATGAACATGGTGCGTGGCACATTTGCATTGCTGGAAGGGGACGAGTTGCGCATTGAGGCGTCCGCCCGCATGCTGAATGCTGAAGAGCGTGTCCTTGGGCGTTATCACATAGGCGAGGGCATAACAGGCCTGGTTGCGAAGACTGGCAAGTCGGAGGTTGTGCCCGATGTCCGCAAGGACAAGCGATTTCTGAACAGGACGAAGAGCCGCAGCCTGAAAGAGCAGATATCATTTATCTGCGTGCCTCTGATACATCTGGGGCAGGTGGTGGGCACCTTGTCGGTGGACAGGGAGATACACACGAATGCGGCCTCTCTTGCGAGGGACGTGGCATTTTTGGAGATCATCGCCAACATCACTGCTGAGGCTGCGTCGGTATTTCGCGAGGAATGTGCCGAGAAGGAGGCATTGCAGGATGAGAACAGGTATTTGCGTAGCATAATTCCCAGCGATCCAGGGCAGTTTGTGGGCAATTCCAAGACGATGCGCATGGTGTATGAGCAGGTGCGTCAGGTGGCACCCAGCGATGCTACAGTTCTGATCCGTGGCTCTAGCGGCACTGGAAAAGAACTGGTGGCTCGTGCTATACAGCGTTTTTCCAAGCGTAGCAACGAGCCATTCGTGGTGTTGAACTGCGCGGCTTTGCCTGAATCCCTGGTGGAATCCGAGTTGTTCGGCCATGAGCGTGGTGCGTTCACCGATGCCCGCGACCGCCGCATTGGCCTGGCCGAAGCGGCGGATGGCGGTACTTTGTTCATGGACGAGATAGGCGATTTGTCTGTTGCAGTTCAGGTGAAACTGCTGCGTTTCCTTCAGGAACGCACGTTTACCAGGATTGGCTCCAACGAGCAACTGCACAGCAATGTGCGTTTTATCGCCGCCACTAGCCGCAACCTGGAGGAATTGATGCACAAAAAGTTGTTCCGCGAGGACTTGTACTACAGGCTGTCCGTATTTCCTATCATTCTGCCGGATTTGTCGGAAAGGACGGAGGACATACTGCCGCTGGCTCAGCATTTCCTCTCCAGAATGTGCGAGAAGTACGGCAAGAACATAACGCGAATATCCTCTCCAGCGGCGAACATGTTGCAGTCCTACTCCTGGCCAGGCAATGTGCGTGAGTTGGAGAACTGCATTGAGAGGGCGGTCATCACTGCGCATGACGATTGCATCAGGGGATACAATCTGCCACCAGCGCTTCAAAGCCCCGACTATGCGGAGGATATTTTCTCGTCGGACGGGCAGCAGACGCTGGAGCAGCAGGTGCTGACGCTGGAGAAGCATATAATCGAGAATGCGCTTAGGCGCAATGACGGCAACAGGACGGCAGCAGGCAGGGAGTTGGGACTCTCGCCTC
>JAFSTJ010000863.1 GCA_017450525.1 Victivallales bacterium
CAGCCTGGGCAGACAGCGCTGTTCAGGCTACCGTTGAAGAGTTCCTTCAGGCGTACAGCGTCACCTGCATCAATCAGATTGGTAACTGAAATTGATACGATTTTGCCGCAATCAGGGCATTTGACTTTCACTGTTTCGGGCATTGCTGTTCAACCTAGGCCTGTGCGTTATCGTCAAAATCCTCGTCTGGCGGCAATTCATCGTCCTCAACAGGCTGCTGCACGCTTGCCTGCTTGCTGATCTTCTCGCGGATGAGGGCCTCGAGCTTGGAGGCGAGTGCCTCGTCCTGGGCAATGACCTTCTTGGTCTGCTCACGTCCCTGACCCACCTGCTGGTCTCCTAATGAGAACCAGGAGCCGCGTTTTTCAATTATCTTATATTCCAATGCCACATCCAGCAGCGAGCCTGCACGGGATATGCCTTCGTCGTACATGATGTCAAACTCGCATTCCATAAAAGGCGGTGCCAGTTTGTTCTTCACGACTTTGACCTTCACGCGGCTTCCCTGTGCCTGCCCGTCTGGTGCCTTGATGGTTGCGATGCGCCTGATATCCAGCCTGACTGAGGCATAGAATTTGAGGGCGCGTCCACCTGTGGTGGTTTCGGGGCTGCCGAACATGACGCCTATCTTCTCGCGGATCTGGTTGGTGAAGATGACGCAGGTGTTATTCTTGTTGATTATTGGAGTCAGTTTCCTAAGCGCCTGGGACATGAGCCTGGCCTGGAGGCCCACGTGGTTGTCTCCCATCTGCCCCTCGATTTCAGCTCTTGGCACCAAAGCCGCCACGGAATCGATCACCAGCACGTCAATGGCGCCGCTTTCCACTAGTGTTTCCGCTATGTTGAGTGCATCTTCACCGCAGTCTGGCTGCGAGATGAGGAGATTATCTGTATCTACGCCGATGATTTTCGCGTATCTTGGATCCAGGGCATGTTCCGTGTCAATGAATGCGCATGTTCCGCCCTGCTTCTGGGCGTTGGCCACTGCGTGGAGGCAGACCGTGGTCTTTCCAGACGCCTCAGGGCCGAAAATCTCAATGATGCGGCCTTTGGGGAAGCCACCGCATCCAAGTGCAATGTCCAGCGCCATTGCGCCAGAGCTTATCACGGGGACCTGTTCCTGCACCTGGTCTCCCAGCCTCATTATGCTTCCCTTGCCAAATGCCTTTTCTATCTGCCCAAGTGCTGCCTTTAAATTGCGTTCCTTCGCGTCATTTCCTGCTGTCGCTGCTTCTTTTGCCATGATGTTTTCCTTTGTTGTGTTTTGAGTCTAAACTTGCGATTTTTAATTTTGCGGTAAAGATAATGCACTGCCCATATTTCGCAAGCCGATTTTCAAAGATGTCTTCATTACTACACTTTTTATGGAATTCACTATAATTTACGATAATTTTGATCGATTTATTACAGGCCAGGCCTATTTTTCCAGATGAGCCAGCAGCATTTCAAGTGACTTAAGTATGGTGCTCTCGCGGACGGCGCTTCTATCGCCATCGAAATGACAGCGCTGGACCTCGTTCCAGTCCTTGCCAGCAACACCCACATAAACAGTGCCTACAGGCTTGTCAGGCGTCCCACCGCCAGGGCCTGCAATGCCGCTTACCGCCACGCCATAGTCTGTGCCGCCAACTTTCAGCAGGCCAGAGAGCATTTCCGTCACGGTTTGCTGGCTGACTGCGCCGAACTGCGCCAAGGTGTCCCCCGAAACACCCAGCCTCTGCATTTTCCACTTGTTGGAATATGTGACAAAGCCGCCCATAAACCATTCTGACGACCCTGCAACCTCCGTCATGGCCGCGGCGATGCCGCCGCCTGTGCAAGATTCCGCCGTGGCCACGGTTTCATGCCTGGCCTTTAGCAAGTTGCCTAGTTTCTCAACGTATTGCAGTATTTTATTGTTCATTGCTGTTTTTCCTTTTCCATTGCCTCCAGGGCTGCTCTTACGCAGTGGTCATACTGCGGATGCATTTTCCCGAAAAACCGCCTCCTGTGGAATGCCCTTCTGTTTCTACGAGGTGGCTCACATATTACGTCTGGTGTAATGCCCACCTTGTCGATCACGCGGTCCTTGTTTGGAGTATGGTAGTGCGCCACCGTCAACTTCAGTACATTGCCGCCGCCAATGTTGAACAGCGTCTGCACCGAGCCTTTGCCGTATGTCTTTTCGCCGACGATGATCGCCCTGTGCAGATCTTGCAGGCAACCCGCTGTGATTTCGCTGGCACTGGCGCTGTTTCTGTCTACTAGCACGGCAAGTTTTATATTGTCCTTGACTTTCATGCCCTTGCCTGCGTAGTGGCTATGCTCATACAAAGCAGTGTCTTCAAAGCCATCTGTATTCTGCATTCGTGAGGTCACAATCAACTGCCCTTCAGGAAGGAAGAAACTGCAGATGCGCACAGCGCAGTCAAGAAGGCCGCCGCCATTCCCCCTCAAATCCAGAATCATGGAATCAATGTCAGGATGCTCTTTTAGCATCTTGTTTATGTCCGCTTCCAGCAAGGCAGGTGTGTTCTCCATGAAGCCCTGCACGATGAAATACGCGCAATGCGTGTTTTCTATGAGCTGCGCGTTCCACACACTGGGCGCACTGATATTGCCGCGCGTTATGGTGAAGGACATTTTAGTCGCATTTTCGTCCATACCGCGCTGTATCTCCAAAGTAACAGGCGTGCCAATTTCGCCGCGTATAGCCAGTACTACATCCTCATAGCTTTTGTTCTGCACGGGCTCCCCGTCCACGGATATTATTTCATCCCATGCCTGAATGCCCGCCTTGTCCGCAGGAGTGTCCTTGCCCACGAACACCACCATCAGGTGCTTGTCAATTGCGGAAGTAGTAATACCAATGCCTCCCATTTTGCCAGAGAGTTCGGCGTTGATTGCCTTGGCCGCGCGTGGCTTGATAAATGCGCTGTGCTCGTCTAGGCCGCTGACCATGCCTCCCATTGCACGGGTAATAAGTTCCTCGCTGCGGAGTTTGTCATTGGCCACGTATTCCTGCCGTATAATGCGGAGCATTTTAGCGAGGAGGCCGAGTTGTTCAATTACATTGTCGTCCCCACCCCGCATATTCTTGCACTGCCTGTACTGGAAATATCCAAACAGCAGATTCAATGCAAGTATTGCCAGGAAGATTGCCCTGTAATATTTTTTCATGGTGATTACTTTGTTTGTAAATCGAAAAAAGTGGGGTAACTTTACCACTGTATTTAACTTTTTCAATTAAATAGACAGAAAATCCTAGGAGTGTTTTCCAATGAAAGTCGATTTTGCCCGTGAACAAGGAAACTTCAAGCATCTTAACTGCATCAACATGGGGCCGATAATCAGTAATGTCTATACATACGAGATTACCAAGGCCTACTACAAGAAAATCAATGCCGCCGCCGTACGCCTACATGACGTGCCTTTGAACAATCCTGGCATGAGGCTTGTCGATATACACCAGATATTTGGTAATTTCGATGCTGACGAGAACGACGAGAGGAACTATTATTTCGAGCAGACTGACGACTACATAAAGGAATGCCTTGACCTGGGAATGGAGGTGCTTTACCGCCTGGGCGAATCCATTGAGCACAGTCCCAAGAAGTATTTTGTCCACCCACCAAAGGACTTCGCAAAGTGGGCAAGGATATGCTCCCACATAGTGGCGCACTACAACGAAGGCTGGGCGAATGGACACCATTGGCACATCAAGTACTGGATTGTCTGGTGCGAACCCAACGAGTGGAAGCTGTGGTCAGGTACAATCGAGCAGTACTATGAACTCTACAATGTGACCGCCACCCTGCTGAAAAAGGAGCATCCAGACATCAAGGTGGGAGGCCCTGCCTGGGGTGGAGGAGGCTACACGCCCGAGAAGATGGAGGACTTCATCAAATATTGCAGCGAGAACAAGTTGCCTCTGGACGTGTTTACCTGGAACCAGTACCACACCTTGGTGCCGTTCATGCTGAATACTGCATGGAAATTCAAGGAGATGGCGGTGAAATACGGCTATCCTGACGCGGAGTTGCAAATCGGCGAATGGCACTACAACAACCGCTCATGGCGCGCCATCAAGACACCTGACACTGGACCCGATGTGGCAGACCCAATCTACGGCATGCAGGGCATTGAATCCGCAGCATATACCACCTCCGTAATGATGGGCTTTGAAGACACACCACTCTCAAAGGCATTCTTCTATACAGGCAATTCAGGCAAATTCGGCATGCTGGACATGAACCGCAACCCCAAG
>JAFSTJ010000864.1 GCA_017450525.1 Victivallales bacterium
GCAATTGTTGGACGGCATGCAAGGCGGAATGTATGTGATGAAAGTATGGAGCAATCAGGGGCAACCTGGCACATTTTCCATAAAGGCAACGGAAATAACCAAGGGCATTCCGCTTTCAGAGACGCGCCTCAAGGAGCACGATGTCAAGACCTACGGGGATTCCAGTTCAAAGCTCTACTACAGCCAGATTGAGTTCACAATCTACGAGGGCAATTGGGAAGAATACTACGGCGCAAGAATTGAACTCTGGTTCACTCCAGATGATGGTGGTCCCAAACGCAAAGTATGGGAGGCAAACTGCAAAATCGATGGCTGGCAACGATGATTTGATTTTATGACATTCCTAGTGATATCAATAATAATATTGCTGTTTCTGTCGGCCTTCTTCTCGGGGTCGGAAACGGCCCTCATGTCCCTCAGCAGGACGGAGGTAAGCCGCATGAGCAATGGCACTCCCAGCGACAAGTTGGCCTGCCAACTGCTAAAGAAACCTCAGCAGTTGCTCAGCACCGTGCTGATAGGCAACATGTTCGTCAATGTGCTGCTGACTAGTGTATTCTCCACTCTGCTGGCGCAGATTCTAAGCACGCCGGATGGTAGCATTATACAGAATGCGCTGCAGGCAATGAAAATCGGCGCAACTACAGCCCACAGGCTTGACAGGATATTCCAGTTGTTGCTGAACATCATGATAGTCACGCCAATGCTGATGATAGTGGGCGAGCAGACGCCGAAAGTGCTGGCATACGCCAATGGCCCCGCAATCGCCCGTACTTCTGCCAAGCCCCTCCAGGTGCTGAATGTGGTACTGAAGCCATTCAGCCTCTTGCTCCACTTTCTGGCAAACATGATATTGGCATTGTTGGGTCAGAACATCATGGAAAGTTGGCGTGAAATGACCATAGACGAACTGATTGCCACAATCTCCGCAGGACAGGAGGCGGGCGCCACGGACAACAGCGAGCACAAGATACTGTCTGGCACCGTGGAAATCAGCGGCATCACGGTCAAGGAAGTCATGACGCACAGGCTGGACGTGACAATGCTGTCTGATGAAATCTCCGTCAGCGATGCATTTTCCATTGCCATGGAGAAAAGGCATTCCCTCTTCCCCGTTTATTCAGGGGACTACGACAGCGTGTGGGGCGTGTTCTCCCTTATGTCCCTGCCCTTCTGGCGCGGCAAACCCGAAATGAACAAGCCGCTCAAGGCATTCAAGGACAGCATTGAAAACGCCTCGCCCAATCAGTTGCCTGTGTCAAAACCCTACTACGTGCCTGAAACGGCAAAAATCGATGCGCTGCTCTACGACATGCGGCGCAAAGCCGCCAGTTTCGGCATCGTGGTGGACGAATACGGGGGCATTTCAGGCATTGTCACGCTGAATGACATCATGGAGGAACTGCTGGGCAAAGTCACATCAAAATATGACAATGAAGACACGCTGTACAAGACGGACAACGGCACTTTTATCGCCAATGGCCATGCGCATCTAAGGACCCTGCACCAGAAACTAGGCGAAGCATTCGAAAATGAGGAAGGGGAATCGGACACGCTGGCAGGTCTTATCATGGAGGAAATGGGAACTGTGCCAAAGTCAGGTTCCAGCGTAAAACTGGATGACGGCACTATACTCACAGTGCTGCGCATGCAGGGAAGCAGAATCTGCAAGGTCAGAATCACGCCGCCTGCGCCTAAGAAGGAGGTGCATCAATGAGCACATTCCTCCTTGTCATAGCGCTTTTGCTGCTTTATTTCCTGGCGGCGCTGTTCTGCTGCATCGAAACCGCATATACTTCCGTTGACAGGGTATGGCTGAAGGACCAGGTAGAGCAAGGCAACAAGAAAGCGGCAAAGGCAAGCAGCCTGATGGCAAAGGCCAGCGATTTCTTCTGCACAATCCTGCTGGGCACCAATCTGGTGCATGTCACCATAACATCGCTGGTCAATGCAAGCATCGCCCTGGCAATCGTCCATTCTTCATTTGGAATGAAACTCGGGGAACTGACTGGCGCAAGCACTGACATGCAAAGCCTGGTGACGGCAATCATCACGGCGCCTACGCTGCTGCTCTTCTCCGAATTCATACCCAAGGCAATTGGCCGCAGCAGGGCGAATGAACTCACACTGGCGCTGGCGGGCATATTGTCCGTGTTCAGCCGTATTCTCAAATATCCAGTATCCGTGCTGGACAGAATATCGTCCTACATAACAAAGCGCATTGGCAACCGCAGGGAAACAGCCACAGCCAATGTCAGCAGGGATGACTTGAGGATAATAGCCTCCGTTGCAGCAGACCAAGGTCTAATACCAAAGGAATCTGAGCAGATAATGAATACGGTGCTCAGCCTGGAAAACAGCACCGTCGTCAGCATTATGGTGCCGCTGTACAATGTGAAGTCCCTGCCTCTCAACTCCAGCGTGGCGGATGTGGAGCATTTGGCGGCAGTAACTGGCTTCACACGCTTCCCCGTATATGGCAGCCGCATCGATGAAATCGTGGGCGTTGTCAGCCTCAGGGACTGCATGTTCCGCACCGAAGACTACGAGACCTCAACCTACTCCGAACTGGCAAAAGTGCGCATAAGAGATTTGGTGGACAGAAATGTGCTGTACATACCAGAAACCACCTCCATCAGCTCGCTGCTGGAGGACTTCCGCAATGGCGCTGGTCCCATGGCCGTGGTGGTGGACGAATATGGCGGCATGACTGGCGTCATCACCGCCGAGGATTTAATCGCCATGCTGGTGGGCGGCATTGCCGACAAGCGCAACCAGAACCAGCCACAACTCATGATTTCCAAAATCGACAGCAATACATACGAATGCGACGGCCGCATCGACATACGGGAGCTGGAACTGCTCTTCGGCTTCAATATAAACGACAGGGGCTACTCCACCGCAGCAGGCCTGGTGCTGGATGTATTGCAGCACATCCCCGAAACAGGCGACTCCATCGAATACCACGGCTATAAAATACAGGTCATGGAAATGCAAATGCACCGCATCGCCAAACTGCGCCTGACAAAACTATCTTAAATAATTGCGAAACAGTGAACGACCAGTATTGTCTGGCATCTTGCTCATGATTATCACATCAATGTATTAAGTAACGCTTTAATCATGGTTTGAAGATTAAATTGGCACAAAAAAAGCGTAATTTTCTCGCCAGCGAGCAAAATTACGCTTTAGAAAACAATAATGGTAGAGACTACATTCCCTAAACGCTAAAAGTTACGGATTAATTAAGGTTCTTTGCCCAAAGACTTCCACAATTGGGACATTGATTGGATGCACGTGTTTCCCCAGAATTGGAATTTTTGATTTTTTCACTCGGGCACTGAGTGCAATAGATTGTTCCACAATCATCGCATTGCCTTATGGTACAGCTTGAAGCACTGTATCCGCATCTTGGACATCTGGTGTAGTTTGTTTCACTCATTGCTCTCTCATGTTTTTCATGAAGGCTGGAGATTAAATAGAATCTCCATGGATACCTTGCAAGACTTAAATAATGTAACGCACGTTCTGGAAAAGTAAACTGGAAAACATCGGCTAAGCAATTACCTGAGTATTTTCAGGAGAAGCACCGACAAGGTCTTTAGAATGATTGAATATCCAAAAATTAATTCTTTCACTTCAGGGCTTTGTTCATGCTTCCTGTCTTGTATCCGCCTAGGTCAAGACTTGTGTAAAGGAAGCCCAGTTTCTGGAAATAACTGTTGATTTTCTCGCTGAGATTATTGGATAGCATGCGCTGGAATTCTGAAGGCGGGATTTCAATGCGGGCCAATTTGCCATGGACGCGCACACGCACCTGGCTGAAGCCCAAATCCCACAGGTATTGCTCCGCCTTCTCCACCATGACAAGTTTTTCCGATGTGATGAGTTCTCCGTATTCAAAGCGCGTCGCCAGGCATGCCAAAGAGGGCTTGTTCCAGGTAGGAAGTCCCATTTCCTTTGACAACTGGCGTATCTCGTTCTTTGTCAAGCCAACAGCCTTCAATGGACTCAATATGCCCAATTCCGCTATGGCAAGCATGCCTGGTCTGTAGTCGTGGGTGTCGTCGGCATTTGTGCCTTCTATCACGCAGGACAAGCCAAGCGCCCTCGCCTGTTGCAGGAAATTGGAGAAAATACTCTTCTTGCACAAATAGCAGCGATTGGGCGGATTGGCGGAGAAGCCTTCTATGGCAAGCTGGTCCAGTTCCATTGTAATATGCCGAATGCCCAGTGTCTTGCAGTATGCACTTGCCTCGTTCTGCTCACGATTGGGGAAAGAGGATACATTGGCGGTAATGGCAACAATTTTGTCACCAAGAACATTCCTGGTCACATTCAGCAGAAATGTGGAATCAACTCCTGCGGAAAAGGCGACCAAGGCACTGCCCAAATCCCGCAAATAGGCCTCCAATCTCTCTAGTTTGCCGTGTATCTCATCCATTTATTTTTACTTTATTGTTGTTGCTGAACACGAGCCTCCAGATACCAACGCACCTTGCCTAGGAACTGGAACAGCAGGGGGTTCGGGGGGCGCAGCCCCC
>JAFSTJ010000865.1 GCA_017450525.1 Victivallales bacterium
CGTTGTACATCATGACAATACCATCATGATCCTGCCCATAAAGTTGGCGGTACAATCCAATTTGCTTCAGGTTGTTGACACAAGAAATTGTCCGCGCCTTCTCCCTGGCCTTTGCCAATGCTGGCAGCAGCATGGCCGCCAATATCGCGATAATCGCGATTACCACAAGGAGCTCAATCAAGGTGAAAAAACTGGGCGCGGAAACCTTGGCACTGCCTGACTTCAATCGTGTTTTCATTTTTGCTTCCTTTTGTTTGTGCCTCTAAAAATTATATCCAGTGTAATTATATCAAAAACTTGGCATGAGCGCAATATCATATCAGCTGATGTGGATGATGGCCAGGATCCACCTGATATTGGCTGAAGCCCGTCTTTTCGTATTCATTCACATTCATATCCCAGCCAATCTGGCGAAGATGATGCGCCACACTCAAACGCAGCTCTATGGAAATGGTCTTCGGAAGGAATGGGTTCCAGGCAATGCATGGCGCCGTGCCGAATATCGTTGCAAACAGACGGTCGTGGGACTTGTGCCAGGTGGTCTCAAGCATGCCAAGCAACTTCTCCTCCGCAACAAGCCTCCCCTGGCTCGCCATGAATTTTTCATCCAGCCACGGGCACATAAGCACATTGAAATTCTCACCATGGAAGAACTTGGCGGTAGGCCAGTCATACTCGGACGGTTCCTCCTTGTCCCTATAGGCATACTGCCAATCTGCAATCACAATGTCTCTCGGCAACTCGCGGTAGAGTTGGCTGAGATTATGCCTCGGCAAACCGTATGCCGTGTATCCTTTCCAGCGCGGATCGCCCTGCTCTACCAGCATATCATGCCACATGATTGTCCTGGTGCCCCGTTTCTGGAGCAAGTCGTGGAAATGGAGAATGTGCTCCTTGACAAGTGTCTTAAGTTCCTGGCGGCGACAGTCGCGGCATGTGCCTATATTGTCCGCCTCATCGCAGCCAATGTGGAAGAATGGTGGGTTCTCGTAGAAGTCGCAAAGCTCATTCACCACGTCAGAAAGAATGCTTCGCACATTTGGGTTGCTGATGCACCAGGTCCAGCCCTCGGGTTCAAACAGCGGCTGAAGTTCGGGATTGAAGTCCAATGTCACATGCTTTCCAGTAACGGAGCGTGAAGCCGTGGCATGACCAAGAAGATTGAACTGTGGGACAAGCGTGATGCCAAGTTCCCTTCCCAAACCTATAATGCGCTTGAGTTCCGCTTTGTCAATGGCATATTCCTTCCAGCAGAATTCAGGATGTGTCTCAAAAGGAAATACTCCCCATGATTCAATCACTGCATAATTGAACTTATGGTATGCAGCCAGGCGAATCTGCCTCTCAATGTCCCAAAGCGGGGTTTCAGGGAAAATGCACAGATGCACGCCTCGGAATGCCATGGCAGGTTCGTCTTCAATTTCGCATTGCACCAGGAAATGCCCTGTCACCTTGCTTGTTCCCCTGCACACCTCTGCCAGCTGGCGAAGTGTCTTCATCGCATTGAGGAAACCCGCCTCGTCATCTGCCTCAATAATGAGCTCAGTGGCAGCAACCTTGATTGCGTATGCCTCGGGCACCCGTTTGCCAGCCTGGCGATTTGCCTCAATGCGTATTTCAGGCTCCACCTGCCAATATGCCTTGAACAAGGATACAATCCGCTCCGCTGGCGCTTTGGATGAGCAAGTACGCAGACTTACGGCACAGCCGTCTGCTATCAGGTATTCCTGGCCATCCAGAAAACTTATATGCTTGGGTACAGGTATCAGTCGCTCTGTCAAAACCTTGATTTCATCGTCATTCATTGGGGCACTCCCTATAAAACTCGCTCCATCTCGTCACGTGTAATTCTTGCCCCCTTAGGCAAGGTCGGTACAATCTGTTGAAAAAAATAATATTGCCTCTTGCGCACGTTTTCTGCACTTGAGTTTTCTGTTTTTCTTCAAAAGTTCCCTTACAAATTGATTTAGTATTTTATTACGCATCGTTTTCTCATTCCATAATTTTAAGCATCAATTACATTTCGCGTATTATATAACCAAACTTTCCTCTGTCAAAGTAATCTTCATACTTTCATTTTTGCCGCCTGTATGGTTTGGGGTAGCCAGCGCGTCCCCGCGCTGGGTTGGGGGTAGCCAGCGCGTTCCCGCGCTGGGTTGGGGGTAGCCAGCGCGTCCCCGCGCTGGAGACCATTGCATGAATTGCTTGTCGCAAATTGCCAGGCGGGTCTTTCCAGCGCGAGACGCGCTGGCTACCCCGCCAACCATACAGGTGGCATTTTTTCCAAAAATTGTTTGCGATACAATAAAAACATGGTAAATTGCGGTGAGTTTGTTTTGATTTTGTGATTGTGGCATTTTGTGTGAGGAAAAGCATGAGAAAAGTTTTCATGGTACTGGCGGCCTGCCTGTTTGTAATCGCGGGCATGCTATCGGCGGCAGAGCAGAATTTGGCTGCAAAGGAGACGCTCCAGCTAGAGGCAGGCAAATACAAGCTCAACTTTTTGGGAAAGGCATTCTGGCGCATCAGTGGCTTCGAATACGATGGCAAGGAGCTTTTCATCAGTCCATACGCTTCAGCAGGAACCAGATTTGATCCGAACCAGAAGGAGCAGTTAAATTCGGTAAAACTCACTGTGAACGGCGTGATGCCCGCAAAGGTGGACAAGGTGATGAAGGGAGACAAACTGGTGCTGGAAAGAGAGGCGTGCTATGGAGCAATAACACTCTTCTCACGCTATGAACTGGATGCGGAAAAGGGCCTCTCATGGGCTTTCAAGTACAAGGTGGAAGACATCGCCACAAAGCCAAAGTACTTCTGGATGTTCACAATGCCATGGGGCAATAGTTTCAACCAGTTCCGCTACGCAAACAACAAGGGTATCAAGGGCGGCACTCTGGTAAGCGACGGCAGTTGGAAAATCAATGACAATATCAAGGCCCTGGCAATTTACTCGCCTAAACAACAGACACTTGTACTGACAAAGATTGTGACGACAATCCCAACGGAAATGCGCAACTACACAATCTGGGACCATAAGTCATACCATAAATTCTATGTGCAGCACAAGCCGACAAACTGGACGGTAGGCTACACATCACCTGAATACGTCACTTCATACGCGGCACACAAGGTGAGCGAGGAACAATGGGCAACAGTAGCGGATGAATTGCTCAAGGGCGAGAAGCCCAGCATTACTCCCGCCCAGGCCTCCGCCGCAAAACCTGATATTATTCTGGACTTTGAGGAAAATGCACAGTACAATGTGGATGAAGAGCACTTCGAGGGCAAGAAATGCTACAAGTTCCAGGGCAAGAACAGCAACGAAACACGCAGCATACCAGTGGCTCTCAAGGCAAAGGAGAGCTATAAACTTGAAATGGCGATGCGCAAAGGCACCTGCACCGTCAATGAATCCAAGAAGATATGCTACGCCATTGGTTACTACAGCGGAGACAAATTCAAGCCATTCTTCAAGGATGGCGGCGCGAACATCCCTGGCGAGGACAAGTGGACATCCTCCAGAACCACTATCAACGTCCCAGCAGAGGCAAAGGACTGCGTAATCGTACTCTACAATCCAACTGAGGTGCCGCTATACATCGATAGCGTGAAGTTCACACGCCTGGAACCTGGCACCGAAGCGGCAAAGGCTGCTCAGGAAGGACTTGTCTCAAGGCCATTGCCGCCTATCACCGAGGAACAGGCAGCGAAAGAAGACTGGCTTACCAACAGGCGCGGCATAGAGGCGCTGGACGATGACTTCATCCTGCCACCATTCACCCCAATCAACTACAAGAATGGCGTTGCCACCGTATGGGGAAGGGAATATGCATTCAGCAATCTTGGCCTTCTTTATAGCGTAAAGATACATGGCAAAGAATTCATGGCAGGTCCAATGAGCTTCAGCGCAAAGGTCAATGGCGAATATGTGGATTTCAAACTGGATAGGCAGGTACTGCTGCGGGAAAGAAAAGGCGTGGTGGAACTGTTCTCCAGGGCCAATTCCCCTAATGTGGACATTGAGGTCAGAACCACAATCGAATATGACGGCATGGTGAAAGTGGACTTCACATTCGATCCAAGGGGCACCGTGGAAATCGAGGACTTCCATTATTCAATTCCATTGCCAGAGAAGAACGCCACATTCATACACTACACAGGCGCCAGGGAAGGCGGCCTTTCGCTGAATGTGCCGCGCGTCAGCAATACCCGCAGGCTCCCTGCTGGAGAAGGCATCGTATGGAAGGCCCCGTTCAAGATACTGGTCTGGCTAGGCGGCTATGAAAAGGGCCTGCTCTGGTTCTGCGAATCAGAGCAGTTCTGGAGCCCACACGCCCGCAGCCAGCGCAAGCAGGGCCTGTCCGTGGAGCGTAAGGGCGATTTGGTAAAACTGAATGTGCAGCCTATTTCCGAGCCGCGCCTGTTCAGCCGCCGCACCACATACACCTTTGGCCTAATGGCGACGCCCGTGCGCCCAAGGCAAGACGGCTGGCGGCTGGCGGATATGAACTACGACTACAGGGCTGATTCCGCAGAAAAGCAGACTGGCGCGGACACGCCAGTCATCTACAGCAGCGGCAGTTATGACTTCAGGCCACCAGCGACGGACAATCCACAGCGCGTTGGCTTCTATCCACGCATCTACGATGTGGAGGCATACAAGGCGCGGCTGGACAAGGCACACAGCAAGAACCGCCTGTTCGGCCTGTACATAGACCCGATTCTTTGCAATCTAGACATATACAAGAACATGTCCCAGTACAAGGCGGTGCCATGGGATCCCACCACTGACAATGCGGACACAGGCGCCGTCAAGCAGGAGGAACCATTTCTTTGGCAATCGCCCGAGGTCAAGAAGTACTATTTTGAATGGCGCAAGGAGCCTCTCTCGACGGCGCCCTACGGCAAGCACAAGGGCGAGCGCCAGTTCCAGGTGGGATTGGGCAGCCGCTACCAGGACTTCTTCTGCTACCTGATGGAGATACACGCGCAATACGGATGCGACGGCGTGGCGAACCTGGACGAGTGGGGGCCAGTTCCAGACGCAAACCACAAGCACGATATGGGATACTATGACAGGGACGGGAAACGCTATCCAGAATACGACTGGTTCGCACGTCGCGACCTGCTCAAGAGAATGTGCCACGTATTCTACAAGAAGCATGGGCGCATCCCAGTGATGCGCGTCCACATGGCAGCGACCCTCGTCGTTCCAATCGCCAGTTTCTGTGAAAGCATTATCACAGGCGAAAACATCAATTCCGCATATTTCCAAAAGGCATCACTAATGGACCAATATACGGTCAATGCCAAGGAAATACTCGCCTCATTGGACAATGGCGGGCAGGACTTCCTGTACTATGTCTCAAATCCTGACCGCTGGGCCATCGAATATGGCGGGCAGGCATTCGGATGGGCAGGCTGCATCATAAGCAACATCACCAAGAGCCCGAAAATCGATTCCAAATACGCTGCCAGCGAGGAGGCCACCAGGGACTACCTGGCAATGTGCCTTACACACGACAACATACTCCAGCCCATATTCTGCAACCCGAATCCCGCATACAGGCTCATGAAGATCAAGCAGGACTTCCGCATCGGAGACAAGGAAGTGCGCTTCTTCCCGTACTGGGGCGAGCAGCATCCCGTCACCAGCAATGGCAAGGAATGCTACTCGGTATGCTGGGAAAACAAGGGCAAGTACCTTATTTCAGTGGCAAATCTGTCATTGAACAACCAGGACTTGACTGTGAAACTTGACAAGGCCTTCTTCAAGAAGGGCAAACTTGTCGATGCGGAAAGCGGCGAGGCCATCCAACTAAATGGCAACCAATTCAAGGCCGCCATCCCGCGCCGCAACTACAAACTGTACCTCGCAGAATAATGATGTGCACCAAATGGCGCCGCCCCATATCTGAAATCTGCTAAAACATGACAATGAAGACAACTAGATTGCTGCTGTTATTGTGCCTGGTGCTGGCCAGCGCATTTGCCAATGAAAAGCCCACTGACAAGAAGATCGTGGTCAGCGTAAGAAGTCTGTTCGCAGTAAACGAGGGTTCGCGCAGTTCCACCGTTGACGCGCTGGTGCGCCTCATGAAGGAGGATCCGCAGATTGAAGTCAGGCAATGGGGTGGCATTTCCCTGCCTAGCGCAGGTGATTCGAACTTGCTCATGTCCCTGGCAGGCAAAACCAGCCCAGATATCGGCATCGCCCTCTTCCACACTATCCGCAATGACATCAAGCAGAATTTCCTATATCCCCTCAACGAGTGGATTGGAGATGATTTGAATGGGGACGGCGAGGTCTCGGGCGATGAAGTCAAGTGGAAGGAATGGGAAAAATACAAGCCCCTGTGGAGAGCAGTCGCCAGCCAGAACGGCAAGATATACGGCATTCCCGTTCCAAGCGTAAACATACAGGGAATGGTGTTCCGCATCGACCTGGTCAAGGAGGCGGGACTTGATCCCAACAAACCGCCAAAGGACTGGGACGAATTCTACGAGTGGTGCAAGGCGCTGACAATGCCCAACAAGGTGGTCAAGGGCGCCGTCAATTCCTACGGGCAAAGGGCGCTTTGCCTCCCAACTGGCGGCTATATGTTCCTGCCTTGGATATACACCGCTGGCGGAGAGCCATTCATTCAGTACCGCAAAAGCCCGAAGACAGGCAAGGAATACGGCTTCTCCATCGTGGAGGAAAAGTTCATTACGCCAGAAGGCGAAGACCTGTCCCACGAACCCTCCGACTGGCGGGCCAACTGGGACACGGAGGAAGGAAGAGCCGCCCTATCATTCTGGTACAAGCTGCGCTGGGGCACCTTCGAGAAGGACGGCGAGCAAATCAAAGGCGTGGTGCTGCCAACCTCCATTTCAAGGCAGCATTATTTCCATGATTTCCTGGGCACAGGCGAAGTCGCAATGATGGCGGCCACCATTGATGACCTGGCGCAAATTGCCAAGGGCGCCCAGCTAGATCCATCGCTGCTGAGTTGGTTCCCATATCCTGCGGCGCCAGGCCCCAAGGGACGCCAATGCGTGCAGATTTTCCAGCATTACTGCGGCATGTATGCCAACGTGAAAGACCGTCCAAAAGAGGAGCGGGACAAAGTATGGAAGGCACTGGTGGCTTGCATTGAAGGGAAAATGCCCGCCGAGACGTGGAGGAATGTGTGCTCAGCGGCATGGCGAGTTTCGTGTCGCCAGACAGGCTGCGCCAATATGGCTTCGAAGAGTATATCAAGGACGTGCCCAAAATAATCCAGGACAACTTCAAGGCGATTGACGATGGCACTGTCATTTCACGAACGGAGCCTTTCTCGGGGCATTGGCTCAACATAAACGATGAAATCATACGCCGTGTAATCGGCATCATGCTGGGCGCCAATGGCGAGCATTTCGACTACCTGAAAGCATACGCGGACTTGCAGGTGGCGGCCAACAGCGGCCTCATGTTCGAAATGCCAGAAGAATTCCTGGCGGCACGCAGGCCTTACGCACTGGCCATCATGATAGTCGTGGTCTGCCTGTTCGCTGTGGTATTGTACAAGATCATCTTCTCGTATGATGTGAAGAAAGTTGGCTCCCGCTCTGTGTATTCAGGATGGTTGCCTGTGTTGTTGCTAGTCCCTGCACTGGCAATCATCACCTGCTGGCGCTACTATCCCCTGCTGCGAGGCATGGTCATGGCGCTGCAGGACTACAAGGTGGTGGGCGAATCCAAATTCGTGGGGCTGGACAACTTCATCAACTTGGCATACAACAGGGACTTCTGGATCAGCATCTGGAGAACTTGCTACTTCGTGGTATTGAACATGGTAATGGTTTTCCTGGCACCTATATTCCTGGCAGTGCTGCTGACGGAAATACCAAAAGGCAAGATTTTCTTCAGGACACTTTTCTTCCTGCCCCAGATGACAAGCAGCGTGGTCATTGCCCTGCTGTGGAAAATGCTCTATTCAGCCAGCGCAACTGGATATCTTAACCAACTGATAACCACGATCAACAAACTGCCTGGTGTGGAAATACCACTACAGACCTGGTTGCAGGACCCCAAGCTGGCAATGATATGCTGTATTATCCCAACAGTTTGGGCGGGCATGGGAATGTCCAGCCTCATATATCTGGCGGCTTTGCAGTCATTGCCCAAGGAACTATATGAAGCGGCGGATGTGGACGGCGCCACATGGTGGCAGAAATTCTGCAAAATAACCGTCCCGTACCTGCTGCCTCTAATCATAATCAACTTTGTGGGCTCCTTCATCGGCACATTCCAAGGCATGGGAAACATATTCCTGCTGACCTTCGGCGGCCCTGGCGACGCAACCATGGTCATTGGCATGAAAATCTGGCAGGAGGCATACGCCTACCTGCATTTCAGCATGGCCACTTGCATGGCGTGGATCATGGGCGCGGGTCTGATCGGCCTCACATACATACAGATACAGTTCCTCAAGAAGGTAGAATACAAGAAGGCCTCTGAATAAGGAGAAGCATATATGCCACTCATAGCCGAAGTCGGTCGTAAATCCTGGTCAAGCCGTTTGCTGCTGGGAATTATTTATTTCATATTGTGTATCATGGGTGCTTGCATGGTGATACCATTTCTTATCACTATAAGCAGCAGTCTCAGCACCGCCAGCGATTACTGGAACTACAACGTGATTCCGCGTTTCCTGTTCCGAGAGGATTTCCGCTATGTCAGGGGGTTGAGCCAGTACTTCTTCAGGTATCCAAGTTATGGAATGCAGATGAAGGCATATTTCCCTGAAAGGCCACGCCACTGGAATTCCTGGTCTGTGATTGGCAGAGACAAGGAAGGCCATGCGGACTTTGCAAACTTCTACATGGAAGAGGCAAGAAAGAATCCCGAAGGCTTCAAGGCCATGGCGCAGGACTACAGCGAATTTTCCATGCAATACGACCTGACTGACCTGCTCTGCAATCCTGACAGGGTTCTTTCCGTGGATTTTCTCATCAAGCACTACAGCGAGATATACAAAGAAAAGCATCCTGGCGAGAAAATCGGCAAACGCCAGTTGATGAACGGAGCCTTGCAGGAACTCAGCACGGAATGGGAAACGCCGTTTGAAAGTTTCTATAATGTGCAATTCGACAAGGAAAGGGCCCTGCCCTTGGATTCCCAGAACTACATTCCCTACGAGGGGGAAGGGCGCTTCGAAGGTTACAAGTTGTTTTTGCGGGACATGCAGAACCTGCGCCCCGAGTGCGGCTTCGCCACACCTTTCTGCCTGCGAGTCAAGTGGTATGAATTCCTTGGCAGCGAACGGCTAAAACTGGAACTGGGGCACACTTACGAAATCGAGAAATACAATGCCGTGGCAAACACGGACTACCCCAGCCTGGAGCGCACGCCATTCCCGCTTCCAGCCAGTTTCCCAAATGAACTGCAAGTAATCTGGAAACGTTTCCAGAACGAGTATTTTCCATTGCGCCTGTGCAAACTCAAGGTCACGCCTGAAATGGAGGCCGCATTCCAGAAGGATGTGCAGACCAATGTGCCTGAAATCGCCACATTGAACAAGATGCTCGGCACCAATTACTCATCCTTTGCGGAAGTCAGGTTGCCTGCCGCTGCGCCAAGGGATGTCTCCCAAAGCAACTTCCAGAAAATATGGCTCAACTTTGCAAAGAAACAGCCACCCGAAAGCAAAATCTTCACCAGTTCCGAAATCGCCTACCAGGCTTTTGTCATGAACAAATACGGCTCACTGGAAAAGATAAACCAGGCATACCATACGGAATATTCAAATCTGGAGGAAATATTCCCACCCTTCCATGCGGCATACACACAGTCCTTCATTGCCCACCAGTGGAAATACACGCTGCAACCTGCAGTCAAGAACTTCTACATGGTGATGAGTTACCTGCTTTTCAACGGAAACGCAATTTTGGTGACATTGGGGCTCATTGCACTGACATTGTGCTTCACCCTGACAATCAACCCCCTCGCCGCATATGCGCTGAGCCGCTTCAACCTGAAGGGGCACGACAAAATCATCCTGTACATGCTGGCCACCATGGCATTCCCCACAATGGTGTCGGCCATACCATCATATCTACTTATGCGTGATCTGGGCATGCTGAACACAATGTGGGCACTGGTGCTGCCCAGCGCCGCGAATGGCATGAGCATCTTCATCCTGAAGGGCTTCTTCGACAGTCTGCCACAGGAACTATTCGAGGCCGCCACCATTGACGGTGCCTCCGAATTCCAGATATTCCGCATCGTGGCAATGCCCCTGGTCAAACCCATCCTGGCAATCAACTGCCTGACCGCGTTCATGCACGCATACAATGGCTGGGAATGGGCGCTGATCATCTGCCAGAAAAAGAGCATGTGGACAATTGCGGTTTGGCTGTACCAGGCCTCCATCTGGTGGAGCAGCGAGCCTTGGATCGTGTCGGCAGGCTTCATCATTGCCTCCATACCCACGCTGCTGGTCTTCCTCTCCTGCCAGAAGATAATTCTCCGCGGCATAGTCATACCAACAATGAAATAAAATAAGGCGAAACTACCATGGCAAAAGTCACATTGAGCAAAGTCACCAAGCGCTATGACAAGAAAAGCGCACCTGCAGTCAAGGGCATTGACCTGGAAGTGCAGGACAAGGAGTTCATGGTGCTGGTGGGCCCATCAGGCTGCGGCAAATCCACCACGCTCCGCATGATTGCGGGACTTGAGGAAATCAGCGACGGGACCATCGACATAGGTGGCAGAATAGTTAACGACATTCCGCCAAAGGACAGGGACATTGCAATGGTATTCCAGAACTACGCACTA